>JACREZ010000036.1 GCA_016212665.1 Ignavibacteriota bacterium | reverse complement strand
TGGCTGCACCGATACCGTGGGTGGAATTTCTTGCACGGTCGTATTTGACCATGCGACACATCCCGCTCGGTGTGTAGCACAACAGAAGGACTCGCTCAATAGATACAGAAGACTTGTTCAAGGATTGGCACTCGTCAAGAGAGCAGGGGTGTGCTTTATTTAATGGATAACGTAGTTCTCTTTTTTTGAACATCGTTCGTTCTAATTCCTCTGTTTTATTTCCTCATCCACCATTTCATGGGTGTATCTAGTTCTTACTTTTCACGTATTTGTTGGATTTGCCCCTCATAATTTTCCATGTCGGATTTTAGAGGCGTTAATAATCGAAGAACATCGATATTCATGTTAGAACAGGGCGGACATTCTACCTATATCTAAGAGCGATACTTTTTAAAGTGCCTATCATTCTCATTAAACTGCCTGAGTTATTTTTTGTATTTAACACAAAGTTGAATAAGCCTCCTAAAAAACGCGATTATGTTTCAGTAGTTACAAGGCACGTCATACAGAAATTATGGATTAAAGGTTTATGAAGTTGATTCATTTGATTTTGTTAAGTCTGTATCATAAATTCTTTTATGAGTTGCATATACACCGTCGAACCCACAACATAACAATCATTATGTCCCGCACCGGAGATTTCATAAAATTGTTTCGGTTCGTTCGCTGAGTCAAATAGTTTCTTTCCAAGTGTTATCGGAATAATGTCATCATCACTTCCGTGAACAAACAGGAGAGGAAGATGTAGCGACCGGATTTTTGTTTCTGAATCAAACCGGGAACGGATGAAAAGATGAATGGGGAACCAGGGGAACATTTCTTTAGCCATATCTTTTGCGTTCGTGAGGGAGGATTCAAGAATTAAGCCGGAACAACTTCGTTTTGTTGCAAGGTCAACCGCGTCTGCGGTGCCGAGACTTTGTCCGTACACAAATATTTTCGAGTGTTGAACATCGTTGCGTGTGCGGAGATAATCGTATGCGGCAACAGTATCGAGATATAATCCGTCTTCTGTCGGCTCGCCTTCGCTTCTTCCGTATCCCCTGTAGTCAATGATAAAGATATTACATTGGAGCAAGCGGAATCTTCGTAGTTGGTCGAGCCGGTGAATAATATTGCCTGCATTTCCATGAAGCCATAGAAGTGTTATAGTAGCGGTGTCATTCGGGAGGAACCAACCGTGTAATTTCAATCCATCGGAAGTTGTAAACGTACATTCTTCAATCGGTAAATCAAGAAGAGAGGTATTCCACATTCCCTCTGAGTATTTTATAGGATGATAGACAACATTGTTTTCAAACAAGAGAATGAGGATGATGCCGAGGAGAAGTCCGACGGCGAGAGGGAGAAGGAGGAACATTATGCGTGTGAATATTTTCTTCATGCGTATGAGTTAGCACAATGTAACGGTTGGTTTTGTTTGAACCAATCTTTTATACATTGTGTTATCTTCTTCAATCACAATATTTTGTTATCAACAACGATTGTTTGTAATTCAAGTGACAGTGAGATAGCTTCTCCCGATAAATCGGGAGAAGCAATGACTATTCGACAACACGCGCATCATCAATGGTACAATCGTAAATGAATAAATCTACAATTCAAACTCCTTGTTTTTCTATGCAAAATAGATTAACTTTGTTCCGTAAAAATCGAAAAAATTGAAGAAAATAGGTCTATTTAACGTGAACGCTCAAGGCGTTGCGCCTGCTCGCCATCGTTCAAAGAACTTAGGCGAGCCTGCCAACGGTGATGACCGGACAGTTCAGGAAAACCTGAAGCAGAACGGTCACATCCCTACTCATATTGCTGTCATTATGGATGGAAACGGTCGTTGGGCAAAGCAACGTGGTTTGCCGCGTATAGCCGGGCACAGCGAAGGAGTTGAATCGGTGCGCGATACGGTTGAGGCGTGCGGTCAACTCGGTGTGAAGTATCTGACGTTGTATGCGTTCTCAACTGAGAACTGGAAACGCCCAAAAGACGAAGTCTCGATGTTGATGCGTTTATTGATGCGTGCGTTACGAGATGAGACCGATAAACTCCACAGGAACAATGTTCGTGTTCATACAATCGGCGAGACGCAATCGCTCCCGAAAGAAGTGCAGGATGAATTGTACGACGCCATCGAACGGACGAAGCACAACACCGGATTAAATTTGTTTCTCGCATTAAGTTACAGCGGACGATGGGATTTAGTCGGCGCCGTCCGGAAGATTGCGGAAGATGCGAAGCAGGGAACAATCCTCCCGGAACAAATTAGTGAGAAGTTCATCGAACAATATTTGTCAACCAAAGGAGTTCCCGACCCGGACTTACTTATTCGGACGAGCGGTGAACTTCGCATCAGTAATTTTCTTCTCTGGCAACTTGCATATTCGGAAATTTATATCAGTCAATGTTATTGGCCCCAATTTCGTCGTGAAGAATTGTACGAAGCGATTCGGAATTATCAATCACGTGAGCGACGGTTCGGAATGGTGAGCGAACAGTTGCAGGTAGTTCAGTCGTAACGTGTTTTTACGTTGACGATTCTTTGTCATCCGAACCATTTCTTTCTTCTTTCCCTGCAAGGGTGTGAGGAGAAGGGTGCTTGGGTGATTATTATTTTTCATTTATCAAATAAATATTTTGCTTAAAAAATCTTTCATAGTTTTACTCAGTTTATTTCTTTCGTTGATTGTTTTCCAGAGTGGAAATGCGCAACAGCGAGAGCAGAAAATTTATAAAGTGTTGGGGATTTCCGTAGAAGGAAATACAGAGGGCGGAACCGATGCGAACGCCATCATTACACATTCGGGGTTGAGTGTCGGTGATGAAGTGACGATTCCCGGAAATCAATATCGGAATGCGATTAATCGGTTGCTTGCGTTACGAATTTTTTCTGATGTTCAGATTCTTTCCGACAAAAAAATAGATAACGGAATTTATTTAGTCATTAAAGTCAGGGAAAATTCCCGTCTCACTCGTGTTGAAATTCTCGGAAACGATGAGTTGGATGCGGATGATATTCAAAAGAAATTTACGTTCACAGAAGGACAATACGTCACTCCGAGCGAAATCCATAAAGCGATTCAAAAAATCAAAGAGTATTATTTTTCAGAAGGATATTTACTGACAAAAGTAACCTCGGAATCTGTAGTCGAAGACTCGACAAAGCCAAATTATGTCGTGGTGAAGTTTACGATTGATGAAGGACCTGAAGTGATGCTTGGCTCAATTGAGTTTGAGGGGAATGAAGCGTTCGACGATGGTGAACTCGAAGGAGAAATGGAAGATACGGAAGAAAAAGTCTGGTGGCAGTTCTGGTCATCGCCGCAGTTTGATTCAGTAAAATATAAAGAAGACAAGAAGCGCATTCTTTCATTCTACAGGAAAAGCGGTTACCTCGATGCGGAGATACTTTCAGATTCAGTTTGGTACAGTGAAGATAAAGAGAACGTGAATCTCACTGTTCGTGTGCATGAAGGACCACAGTACAAAGTTCGTTCGATGACATGGGAGGGTGCAACGGTCTATCCGACAGAAACATTGAATGAACGTCTTGACATGAAGAAGGGAGACATCTTTGATGAAGAACGCTTCGAAGGAAATCTTCGCGGCAACAAAGACTTGAACGATGTTTCCTCAATGTATCGTGACCAAGGGTATTTGACAATGGAACTTGACCCGCAGGTTAAGCGAGTTGAAGGGGACAGTGTTGATATTGCAATTCAAGTTATTGAACGGAATCAATTCAAAGTGGGGAAAGTAGAAGTACGCGGGAATACAAAGACGCACGACTATGTGATTCGTCGTGAGTTGTTTGTGAAGCCGGGAGAATATTACAGTCAGGCAAAAATTGTTCGTAGCATCAGACAGTTACAACAATTGAATTATTTTAACATGGAGAAACTTGGGAAAGGACCGGAACTTTCTCCAGTGGATGACCAAACAGTAAACGTTGTCTTCGACCTTGAAGAAAAATCGAGCGACAATGTGAACGCTTCGATTGGATACAGTCAGGTGTTCGGCGTAACGGGTGCGCTTGGATTTACCATCAACAATTTTTCGATAAAAGACCCGCTCGGCGGCGGCGCGGGACAAGTGTTTAACTTCGAGTGGCAATTCGGTGAGGGGCAACGGTACAGAACATTCAGTTTCGGATTTACCGAGCCGTGGCTCTACGGTTCGCCAACAACACTCGGTGTGAACTTGTTCGACACACGACAGAGTTACTTTTTAGATATTCAACAGACAGGAATTTCTGTTCGGTTCGGTCGCCGCTTGAAGTGGCCCGACGATTATTTCCGCGCAGATTGGACAGTGAGATTTCAGAACAACAATGTTCGGGATAATGGCGGGATTTATTATTATCAAACAGGGAACACACAGCAGTACAGTATCAGTCAGTCAATTTCCCGGAACAGTATTGACAATCCAATATTTCCGTCATTCGGTTCGAGCGTTTCGCTTTCTATCGAATTGACAGGCGGACCGTTCCTCCCTGGCAACGTGGATTACCACAAGTGGCAATTTCAAGGAGATTGGTACACACCGCTATTCGGTTCAAGTAAAGTTGTGTTAGCGTCTCAGACTTCGATTGGTTTTGTTGACGGATTTGAAGATAATTCCGTCATTCCGCCACTTGAATATTTCTGGATGGGTGGAAGCGGACTTGGCGCGGTTGCAACAACTCCGTTGCGTGGGTATGAAGAACGAAGTATCGGACCACGAAGCGATGCGGGGACAGAGTTAGGCGGCAAAGTGATGACTAAGCAAACGATGGAACTTCGTCTCGCGGTAACGCTTGAACCAATTCCGATTTATCTTCTTGCCTTCTTAGAAGGTGGAAATGTTTTTACGGATTTCTCTCATGCAGACTTATTCGATTTGAAACGCTCGTACGGTATCGGCGCACGATTGCTGATGAATCCGCTCGGACTGATTGGCTTTGATTATGGCTACGGAATTGATGATGTCAGCGGCGGGAAGTATGGTTTCCCGGACGGCACACCGGACGGCTGGCAGTTTCATTTCCAGTTTGGAAGAGGATTCTGAATATGCAGGGGTGCAGGGTGTTGAGCGCAAGGGAGAATTCTCCCATTCACTCCACTCCAGTGCCCCGATGCAATTTGTATTTATTTATTTACATTTACTCAAAACAATAACAACACGAGGAACAAGTGAAAGTACTACACAAAAATATTTTATTATTGATAATCGCCGGCTTACTTTTTGGCGGAATAGTTCATGCACAGACGATGAAAATCGGGTACGTGAATTCCGCGAAAATCATGCAGGAATTTTCTGAAGCGAAAGATGCACAGAAGCAGATTGATGCATTCCAGATGAAGATTCAGGATTCACTTGATATATTCAACAAAGAATATCAAGACAAACTGAAGGACTATCAGACGAAGGAATCCATGTTAAACGATGCGGCGAAGAAAGAAAAACAACAAGATCTAATCATGCTTGAGCAGCGCTACAACGAATTCCGCGACAGGAAATTAGGACGAGACGGAGAATTGGCTATTGTTACACAACGCTTGCTCGACCCGATTAAGGAAAAAGTTCTGAAATCAATTGCTTCTCTTGCAAAAGATGAGAAACTCACATTCGTGTTCGATAAGAACGAAGCGATTCAAATCTTGCTCTATGGCGATGTGAAATTCGATTACACTAATTTAGTGCTTGACCGCCTTACCCGCGGCAAGTAAATCAAAATAATCAAAAGGAATACGAAGATGATTCTGAACTATTCATTCAAAGCAGTTTTATTGATGATGTGTTTCGCATTTGTTGTGAACGCACAATCAAAAATTGGTTGGTTTAACTCTCAGGCGATAATGGAAAAATATCCTGAAGCGCAGGACGCACAACATCAACTCGACAATATCGTCGCAGATTGGCAGGCGGAACTTGCCAAAATGCAGAACGAGTGGAAGAAGAAATTTGAAGAATACGATAAAAAGAAACTCATTCTTACCGACCAACTTCGTGCTGATTCTGAAAAAGAGTTGCGCGAACTTGACCAAAAGATTTCTGAATTCCGGAACAAGAAGTTCGGACAGAACGGAGAGTTGTTTCAAAAGCAGAACGATTTGATGAAACCCGTTCAAAACAAGATTTACAAAATTCTTGAAGAGGTAGCGAAAGATGAAGAATTCGATTACATCTTTGATAAAAGTGGTGAAATCCTGCTCATGTATTCAAATCCGGCTCTTGATATGACTCAAAAAGTGTTGGAGAAACTGACGAACTTCTCCGAGTCGAAATGACACTTAGTGAAATTGCCCGGTTGCTGAACGGTGAGATTTCCTCAGGAGCGGAAATTGAAATCGAACGGCTTGCAAAAATCGAAGATGCGGGTGAAGGTGATATCACATTCTTCGCGAATCCGAAATATGCAAACCATCTTAGCAAGACATCCGCAACAGCAATTCTCATTACAAAAAATATTGAAGCAAAAGAACTCGCACAACGGACAACACCAATTCATGTTGTCCGGGTTGAAGATTCGTATCGTGCCTTTTTGCAACTCATTGATATCTTTCATCCCAAGGCAACTCCGCTACAAAAGGGAATTCATCCTTCAGCAGTGATTTCACCAATCGCAACACTCGGTGAAGGTGTTGCAATCGGAGCGTGTGTGGTTATTGGTGATGGATGTACGATTGGAAAAAATGTCACGCTTCATCCCGGTGTTGTTTTGAGTGAACATGTCTCGATAGATGAGGGAAGTTTGTTGTATCAAAACGTTTCTGTGCGAGAAGGGTGTAACATCGGAAAGCGAGTCATCATTCACCCGGGAACAGTTGTTGGAAGTGATGGCTTCGGTTTTGCGCCGACTCCGGATGGAACGTATGAAAAAATTCCTCAGCGTGGAATCGTCATCATTGAAGATGATGTAGAGGTTGGAGCGAATTGTACGATTGACCGGGCAACGATTGGAGAAACACGAATCAAACGTGGGGCAAAGTTGGACAACCTCATTCAAGTCGCGCATAATGTTGTGATTGGTGAAAACACTGTCATTGCGGCTCAAGCGGGAATTTCCGGCAGTACGAAGGTCGGGAAGAATTGTGTTATTGCGGGACAGGTCGGTTTGGTCGGACATATTACACTTGGAGACAGAACGACGATTGGCGCTCAATCGGGAGTATCCAAATCGGTGAATGAAACCGGGACGACAATTTTTGGTAGTCCGGCGAAGGAAGCGCGTTTCGCTTTTCGAGTACAGGGTGCAATTCAACAACTACCCGATTTGCTTGTTGAGGTCCGGTCACTACGAAACGAAATCGAGCGGCTAAAATCAGAGATAGAAAAAACAACATAACTTTTGTTCATGGAAAAATATCAACACACAATTAAGCATCCCGTTACGCTTGAAGGAATAGGGTTACACACAGGTGTCAACACAACGATGACGTTCAAACCGGCGCCACCGGATTACGGAATTCGTTTTCAACGGGTTGACTTACCGGATACACCGGAAGTTCCTGCTCTTGCCGACCATGTTGTTGAAGTTGCGCGTGGGACTACGATACAACTTGGCGATGCAAAGGTTTATACAACGGAACACATTCTTGCCGCGTTGGTTGGATTACAGATTGATAATGTTATCATCGAGTTGAACAACATCGAGCCGCCCATTTGCGATGGAAGCGCGAAACCATTTGTTGATGTCTTGCTTCAGGCAGGAATCGAACAACAACAGGCGCTTCGGGATTACTTGGTGGTTGATGAGACTATCAGATATGTTGATGAAAAAAATGGTGTGGACATCGTTGCACTTCCGACCGATGATTATCGTCTCACCGTCATGATTGATTATTCAAATCCCGCTCTCGGAAGTCAGCACACGGGTTTGTTCAATCTCGAAAAAGAATTTATCGAAGATTTTTCTTCGGCACGTACATTTTGCTTCCTCCACGAAGTAGAACATTTGTATGAACAGGGGTTGATTCAAGGAGGTAATCTCAACAATGCAATCGTTATTGTTGATAGAGAACTGCCAAGGAAAGACATTGACCGAATCACGAAGAAACTTGGCATCAGTGATGCAATCGTCATGGATAAAGGGGGGACGCTCAACAATAAACAACTTCACTATAAAAACGAACCTGCACGGCACAAACTCCTTGATTTGATGGGAGACCTTGCGCTCATCGGCGCGCCGCTGAAAGCACAGATTCTTGCCGCTCGTCCGGGACATGCAAGCAACGTTGAGTTCGCGAAGAAAGTCAGGAAGAAATATCTCCAGCATAAATTGGTCAAGAAATATCAACTCGACGGAAAGCAAGGGACAATATTTGATGTGAACGCACTTCAACGAATTCTTCCGCATCGTTTTCCGTTTCTTCTTGTTGACAAAATTATCGAGTTCAAACTTGATGAAAAAATAGTCGGTGTGAAAAATGTTACCATGAACGAATGGTTTTTCGAGGGACATTTCCCGGGCAAACCCGTTATGCCGGGCGTGTTAATCATTGAAGCGATGGCACAGGCAGGCGGCGTGTTGCTGTTGAACGGTGTTGAAAATCCTGATGGGAAACTTGCTATGTTTACGAGCATCAACAATGCGAAATTCCGAAAACCGGTTGTCCCCGGAGATACATTGGTGATGGAAGTAACGATGCAAAACCGTCGTGCAAGAATGGCGCAGATGAATGCCAAAGCATTTGTTGATGGCGTGTTAGCCGCAGAAGCAGATTTAAGTGCGGCAATTGTTGACAGAACAACACTTCCCGGTTCCTCCAATCCACAATAAGTAAAACATAAAAGTATGAGTACAGCAATTGATACAAGAGCCGTTGTAAGTCCGAATGCACAAATAGGCGAGGATGTCGTCATCGGTCCGTTCAGTGTTATTGAAGATGATGTCATAATCGGGCGGGGAACGCGCATCGGTTCGAGCGCGGTGCTTGCAAAAGGAACTCGCGTCGGAGAAGAGTGCAGAATTCATCATGGCGCAGTGCTTGGGACTGTTCCACAAGATTTGAAATTTCATGGTGAAGAATCATTGCTTGTGGTTGGCGACCACACGACGGTGAGAGAATATGCAACATTGAACCGCGGAACATCCGCAACCGGCAAAACAAAAGTTGGTAGTCATTGTTTCATCATGTCGTATGCTCATGTTGCTCATGATTGTGAGGTCGGCGATTATGTGATTCTTGCAAATTCTGTCAACATGGCGGGACATGTAAAGATTGAAGACCATGTAGTCATTGGCGGTATGGTTCCGATTCATCAGTTCACACGCATTGGTCGTCATGTAATGATAGGCGGAGGCTTCCGTGTCTCGAAAGATATTCCGCCCTACGCGCTTGCAGGTCACGACCCGCTGATGTTTGAAGGATTAAATTCAGTTGGATTACGACGGAGAAACTTTTCTCCTGATGTCATCCGCAACATCGAGCATGCGTACGAAATAATTTATCACAGGAAGATGAATGTTTCGCAAGCGCTTGAGACAATCAAAAAAGAAATGCAAATGACGGAGGAAGTAAAATATATTGTCGAATTCATCGAAGCGAGTAAACGAGGCATCATCCCTGCGTACCGATGAAGTGGCAGTTGCTTCAAACAGGATTTCTTTCAGGCAAACTCAACATGGAAATAGACGTTGCGCTTGCAAAATGTTTGAATGAAGAACAAAACGGAGCAGTCCTGCGATTGTATGGTTGGAATCCCCCGGCAATAACCATCGGGTACAATCAGGATATTCATGAGTTTGATGAAACGAAACTTTCACAAGCCGGAATTGATTTGGTGCGAAGACCGACGGGCGGTCGGGCAATTCTTCACTGGAACGAATTAACCTACAGCGCCATCATGCCGATTGAACAACAAGGACTCAAGGAAATTTACCGCTACCTGAATTTGGGCTTACTCGAAGGTGTTCGGTTAATGGGAATTGAGGCAGAACTTTTTGAGTCAGGCAGTTCAACACATCAGATGTATTATGAAACGACTTCAGCCGCGTGCTTTTCAAGTTCCGCAAAGTCAGAAATTCAATATCAACGGAGGAAGTTGATTGGAAGCGCGCAACGGAAAATCGGGAACGTTGTCCTTCAACATGGCTCGCTGTTGTTGGGACCACAACATCTTGAAATTAGTTCGATGTTGAGCGAAGAAAATACTTCACGACAAAATTCCATGAAACAACATTTGCTCGAACATGCGATTGATGCAAAAAGCATCCTCGGAAGGGATGTGTCATTTGAAGAAGCATCAATCTGTATTCAGGCAGGATTTGAACGAGTACATTCTATTAGATTTGAAGAACCGTCAGATACTCTTCTTGACGCAATAACTATTCATACAACAGTACAGTGAAACCGAAATGAAAAACAATAAGACAAAACAAAAACCGCGTGTCGTAACAACGAAAACCGTTTTGAAGATGAAACAAACCGGAGAAAAAATCTCCATGCTCACCGGTTACGATTTTCTCGTCGCAAAGTATTTAGATGAGGTGGGGATTGATATTATTCTCGTCGGCGATTCACTTGGAAATGTTGTGCAGGGGTACGAAACGACATTGCCCGTAACGGTAGATGATATGATTTATCATGCGAAAGCGGTAAAGCGAGCGGTGAAGAACGCGTTGATTGTGGTTGATATGCCGTTCATGTCGTTTCAAACAAGTACCGATGATGCAGTTCGAAACGCCGGAAGAATTATGAAGGAAGTCGGTGTTGGTGCGGTAAAACTTGAAGGTGGCGCGTATATCGCAGACATCGTTCGACATTTGGTGAAAGTGGGAATTCCGGTGATGGGGCATTTGGGATTGACGCCGCAGGCAATTAATAAATTCGGGACGTATGAAGTGCGTGCGACGGATGACGCAGAGGCGGAGGAATTATTGAATGATGCAAAAGTGCTTGCAGAAGCAGGAGTGTTTGCAATTGTGTTGGAAAAAATTCCGTCCGAACTTGCTAAACGTGTAACGGAATCAATTTCTGTTCCCACGATTGGCATCGGGGCGGGAACGGATTGTGACGGGCAGGTTCTTGTTGTGTATGATATGCTCGGATTGACGGAAGAATTTAAGCCGCGCTTTGTTCGTCGGTATGCTGAACTCGCAAACGTTATGCGTGGCGCATTCAAACAATATATTGATGATGTGAAGTTGCAGAAGTTTCCATCAGACAAAGAGAGTTATTAAGGTACGATGAGGACAACATCAAAGAAACGATTACAAATTTTAGTCTCCAATGATGACGGCATAGATTCAGCAGGTATCTTTGCTCTTGTTCGCGAAATGAAGAAACTTGGTGATGTTACCGTTGTAGCGCCGCACAAACAGCAAAGCGCCGTCGGTCATGCCATCACGATGAATTATCCATTGCGAGTAAGTAAATTCAATAAGAACGGAAAGTTTTTCGGTTACGCAGTGGAAGGAACGCCTGCCGATTGTGTGAAATTAGCTGTGCGTTCGTTGCTTCCTTCTCCTCCGGATTTGGTTGTCTCCGGAATCAATCATGGCTCGAACACGGCAATTAATATTATTTATTCCGGAACGGTCTCTGCCGCAACGGAAGGAACTGTGTTGGGAATTCCATCCATCGCTGTTTCATTGACTTCATACAAGAGCCAGGATTTTCTATTTGCCGCGAAGTTTGCGCGGAAACTTTCTACACTTGTTTTGAAGAAGGGATTGCCAAAAGCAACGTTATTAAATGTCAATGTTCCTGCAGTTCCTGAAAATCAAATCAAAGGAATAAAAATAACACGACAAGGAAAGACAAACTGGAACGATACATTTGACACACGGCTCGACCCGTACAAAAATACCTATTATTGGCTCACGGGTGAACTTGAAATCTTAGACCACTCGGAAGACACAGACCAGATTGCCGTGATGAAGAAGAATGTTTCCGTCACGCCGATTCATTATGACTTGACAGATTACAATTTGCTTAAGACATTAGATTCATGGGGAGTGGAGAAATTGCGGTAAGTTTTACCAGACAACAAATCGAATAACGATACCTGCCAACGTCGCATACTGAATTACGGTTGCGGCGTTTTTGTTTTTCTGCTTGATGAATTTCCAACCAAACGCTAACAAGTACATTGCAAGAATCAATCCGGCAGTGAGTCCGATACACTCGGCGTATCCAAGCGTTGGACCGAAAAACCGAATGAAACTCCATTCAAATGTATGTCCGTACACGACGAGTAAGTGTGCGACATACACAAGCAAAGACTCGGTTCCGATTAATGCCACTCCTTTTCTGACATAGCCGGAAGGAAGATGTTCAACGAACCAACATCCGACAAGCAATAAACAAACGATGCCAAATCGAACAAAGAAAAATTCAGGACTTGCATTCCAGAAGTTATGGTTTGAATAGAGATTCCATGGGAGCCATTCAATTAATAAAGAAAGAACGATAACAGAAAATGAAATCAAAGCAATGGAGCGTTGAAGAGTTTTCGGGTTTTTGTTCTGATTCATTTCATTAAGCACGAATCGTCCAACGATTGTTCCTCCGAGTAGAAATGCCGACCAAGGGAAAAGTGGAAATTGCGATTGGTATTTGATGGAAAGATAGGGACGAAGCAGAACGGAAAATTCAGAATAATCAACCGAGCGAACGAACGGGGCAAGAAATACAAACAACAAACCGGACAACAATGTGATGGCGAAAAATGGTTTTTGTTTTTTGATGAGCGCTACAAGTACTGCTGTGGCAATAAGAGTGAGACTGATAACATGAAGAATATCAGCCTGGAAGAATGTTTCCCATTTGTATGCATCAGACAGGTTCATCATCCCTCCGAGCGAAAAGAGTGGGAGATGCAGCGCGTACCCGACAATCAAGATGAATAGTAATCGTCTGATGTAGAGCCAGAACGATTTGTTGAAACTGATGTACTCAATCCATTTTTTTTGTAAAGTAATTGCAAAGGCAAAGCCAGCACAGAAAAGAAATGAAGGGGCAACGAGTCCGTTGAAGAATGTCACATAGGAAAAAAACGCATGTTCACGAAGAGAAGGCATCAGCAAGGCATTCACAACATGGGTTTCAATCATAATGATGACAGCCCAGCCGCGAAGCAAATCAACAAATGCTATTCGTTGAGTTGTAGGTTGGAGTGATGACAAATCAGAATGTGTTATTTCTGCAAGGAATGTATTATTGCCTCAGCGAGTTTGTCGAGGTCAACCGGTTTTGTAAAGTATTCCGTTGCACCGAGCGACGTACCATATTTTTTTGAGAGCGGGTCTTCAACCGCAGTGAGGAAGAAAAATGGAATGGTGGAAAGTCGGTTGATTTTTTTCACATGTTGAAAAAATTCAAATCCGTTCATCGGTTCCATTTTTAAATCAGTGATAATAACGTCGGGAGTAAACGATTTTAATCGTTCGAGCGCGTCGGCTGGATTATCAGTGGTGATAACATCAATATCATGGTCTTTTAATCCTTCCGAAAGAATTTTCAGGATTGTTCTATCATCATCCACAAATAGGACAAGTGGTTTCATCATCTCAGTTTCATTTCTAATTAGTTCGGTTTCTATGCAATTGTAGCAGGAAAAGGGATGAAAAACAAATTCGTGCGACTAAAATCTTATTCCGTACGCTACAACACTCGGTGAGATTTTAAGTGTAGGCATTGGCGCATGAAAATAATTTAATACGCGTTTTAATGTACTGATGAATCCCCCTTCGCCGGGGAGTTTCGTGAAATCAATGTCGAGGCTAAGATAGAGTTCGGATTCTTTGCTTGACGAGAGGTTCTTGACTCCATAACCGAGAGCAATGTTGAGGAATGAGGGGAGGAAATCGGGGGCATGTTTGCCGAGAGCATTTTTGATATTTACACTAAGCCAATAATATTGACTTTCATAATCATCAATCAGGCTTCTGAATTCTCCGTTTCGGAATCGTGGAGATGGAATTACGCTCCATTTGAAGGTGACGGAATGAAGAGAGGGATATTGCACACGAAGAAACGGGATTGCCGCGCCGGCAATATCCGCAACTCCATCGCCTATGCTAAATCCAAGATTGGGATGAAATGCGTCCTCGATTTCCACGTAGAGTTGAAACGCGAGGGCAATTCCTCCGCCAAGGAGCGCGGCGTTTTGTTGTTTCATCCCAGACCAGTAAAATGACTGAGTCATGATATCGCTTGCGACATAACTAAAAAGAAAATGTCCGAATTTATCTGCATACAAATTTGCATTTTCATCATTGTCGAGATGAAATGGAGAGCGTTCGCCTTTCCACCATGAGTTATAGTTTTGCAGATGTGCAACAGTAATTATTCCCGCTGAAGCGCCAACGACTAATCCAAAACGAAGCGGAGAAAGTTCTTGTTCGACAATTTCCGAGTCATTCTTCATTTCAAGATTTTGGGAGTTCAAGTTCTGAAGCATTGAAGTGATGGAGTCTTGGAGTTCTGGAGTTACTAACTTTGGGAGTTGATGCTGTCCCATCAATGCGGATTCTATCAGGAGGAGGAAAAGAATCGTTTTGAAGAAGTATGTATGGTTCGTCTTCATGGTTGGTGAAGTATAAGGAAAGGTGCATTCATTGTCAAAAAAAATATTTTGAAAAAGTCTTGGATTTGAAACCGTGCGAGTGTATATTCACTCTACAATTTACATAGCGATGAAAGTATTCTCCCAAAAATGGGAGAAAGGGAATTCCGTGAATTCGCCGCGGCGAATAATTCGGAAGCTGCCCCGCAACTGTAAGCCCGAACATGTAGTTGATCAAGTAGTGTCACTGTTCCGATTTATCGGGATGGGAAGACAGACCGACTCAAGGGCAAGCCAGGAGACCGACTCTCATCTTGCCTTGAAACACCTTCGCGGGAAGGTTGAGGAAGAAGGAATGATTTTCCTTTTTACCCAACTTTTTCATTTTGAAGGTTGGGTATTTTTTTTAGCCACGAAGTACACGAAACACACGAAGAAAAACTTGTTTCATAAAGCACTCAAAGAGATTCTTACTGTTCGACTTTTGCTTGGATTGATTTTCTTTATGATGAATCCATGGAATGTGCGTTCACAAGTGATTGATTCAACGAAAGAACTGAAAACCTATAAGTTGGAAGAAGTGCTGATTCATGGACGACGGTTGAGCGCACAAATAGGAATGATGACCAAACAATTGCGCAAAACAGATATCGAGGAATTATCAGCAAATACTGTAAGCGACCTTATTTCAATTTCAGGCGGCGTTTTTGTAAAAGATTATGGCGGTTCAGGAATAAAAACAATTTCACAACGCGGGCTTGGAACGGAACACAGTGTTATTCTTTTGAATGGTATGAGAGTCAGTTCGATGCAAAACGGGTTGATGGATTTGGGAATGTTCCCGGTTGAAGAACTGGAACTGCTGGAAATCGCTCAAGGAGGATATTCCGCGCTCGTTGGTGCTGATGCGATTGGTGGTGTGGTGAATTTAGTAACAATTCCATCCGTGAGACAGAATAAACTTCGATTACGTTCTTCGTTCGGTTCTTTTGGTGAACAGGAATTATCTGTAAACGGGTCAGTGAACATCGGGAACGCGAATGTACGGGTTGGTGCCGGGCAACAGCGAAGCAAGGGAAATTTTCCATTCACTTTTTCAAACGGATATTTAACGTACAATTTGGAACGGAAGAATGTTGATTTGCGGGCAACACACGAGACAGTGCAAACTTCGTTTTCATTGAATGGAAATGATTTACTCAATGTTGCAGGATATTGGTATTCATCCGAGCGGGGGAGTGGGGGATTGGTTGTTGGTCCTGTTGGCGAAAGTAAAGCACGACAAACTGATGATGAAGGAGTATTTCAGACATTCTATTATCGTTCGTTCGAAAAGAATTTTTCTTTTGGATTGAACGCGCAATTACATCATCAATATGAACGGTATTCAGACCCGTTGCTGAATGTGGCGGGGAAGCCGCTCGATAATTATTTCAAAAATAATGAACTGAGATTTGAACCTACAGTATCGTACATCAACGACAGTTCGCTCTCATTAACTCTTGGCGGCGAATTTGTCAACACGTTTGCTGAAGGGAATGTTATGAAAACGAAAATACAACGGGAACAATATGCCGCGTATATCCGGTCAGATTTACATCTGGATGTGAATACACGTATCCTGCGAACTGTCGCGCTCATTCCTTCGGTTCGGTATGATATTGTTTCCTCTCTTTTGAATTCATTCAGTCCGCAACTTGAGACACGATTACACTTTAAGAATATTACCTTGCTTGAATCTGAATTGATGCTTCGGATGAATATCAGTAAAAACTTTCGCGCGCCGACCTTTAATGAATTGTATTGGAGCGGTGGAGGTGGCATCGGCAATCCGAACTTAAACCCGGAACGAGCATTCAATTTCGATGGAGGAATATTGTACACATTTATTGCTCTTGGTAGTCATTCTTTGAAAGCGACATATTACACTATTTCAATGACGGACAGAATTATCTGGACTGCCGCAGGCTTTGGAGTTGTTACTCCGAAGAATGTTCGCTCTGTTTCTTCGTACGGAATCGAGACAGCATATAATGGAACATTGTTCGATGAATTGTTAGCGATTGATTTGAATTATACGAATGGAAAGAGCGTCAAAACATTAGCAGAGTATTCAGGAGACCCAACGATACACAATCAACTCCCGTTCGTTCCTGAGGAGATGATGAACTTTGCAATTTCTATCAACAACAAAGTGCATGAGAGTTTTGTTTCTCTTATCGGAGTAACGTTCACACATCAGTTTGTCGGGTACAGATTCACCACGGAGGATAATAAAAACTATGTGCCCGGCTATCGTTTGTACGATGGAAACATTCGGCTCCGTTCGAAAGTCGGAAGCGCTATGTTGAACATGAAATTTGAAGTGAAGAACATTTTTGAGCAGGAGTATCAAGTCATGCCGGCATATCCGATGCCGATGCGCTCATACAGGTTTTCTTTTAGTATTGAATTAACGTAAATTATGCCATGAAAAAATTCTTTTATCTCTTACTTGTTGCTTTTATTTACTTGGGATGTAAAGATGAACCGGTTTCAACATCTGAAATCTATGTTCCTCCACCTACGCCACCACCACCTGCGAAGGTTGTGTATATCCTGAATGAAGGAAATTTCGGAGACCCGTTCGGCGCGAGGTTGATGAAGTATAACATCACCGATGACACGGTCTATTACAACGTGTTTGAATCTGCAAACGGTGGAATCCATCTCGGAAGTACGGGGGATGATTTGCAATATTTACGCGGGAGGTTGTACGCACTGATGAGCGGCTCCATGAATCTTGTAGTGATGCGCGAAAGCGATTTGAAAGTGACACAGACGTTTTATTTTTCTTCTACGCCGCACGACCGTGTGATTGATTCAAACCGAAGTAAGGCATACATCACGCGCTTGTTCAGCAATTCGATTTACGTGATGAACCTTGCAGGTTTTGTGTTGAGCGATTCGATTGATGTCGGGACAAATCCGCAAGGGATGTTAGTGGTTGATAGTCAATTGTATGTGTGCAATTCCGGGTACGGAGCAGACAGTACGGTGACAGTGATTGACGTAAACGCGGACACGGTGAAAACAACGCTCAGAGTCGGCTATGGACCTTCCGGCATTACCGCGTTGAAAAACGGGAAAGTAATTATTTCGTGTACAGGTAATGCGACATCATTCGGCAGACTTGTGATTATCAACCCATCCACAAATACGATTGAAGATACGATTGACGTTGCAGAAAATTTATTTGGAAGTATTACCGTTGGATTCGATGGCTCGGTGTACGTTCTCGGAGTAACTGCAGGGAGTTACTATGGCGGTCCCGTGCATCGTCTCAATCCGGATACGAAAGTAGTGACGATGAATTTTATAGCCGGCACGTATTACAATATTGCAGTTGACCAGGCAGAGGATGAAATCTATGTTACCGATGTGAAGCAATTCAATGCAGACGGGGAAGTACAGATTTACAAGAAGGATGGAACACTGAAAAAATTATTCACTGCACAAATGGGACCGAGTGTGATTGTGTTTAAGAGGTAGAAGAGAGCAAAACATCGTGTTTGTTCCATGTAGGGACAGTGACACCAAAGTAAATAACAGTTGTTTTTGTCACTATGGATATGGACAATAGAAATAAAAAAAACTTCCTCATCTATTCATAAGTTTCTCCTTAATTCCAAGTAGATTTTTTACATATTGTTTTTCCCCATTCGGCAACATATTTGGCTCGAACTCATTGTTGGGTTTGTACCACGTCTGTTTTGCAAAATAATTTGATAACGAAGTATCTTTAAATACATATCCATGTCTGGCGAATAACTCATTTTTCATTAAACGTACTTGCTCAATCGACTCTATGGTACCATAAAATTCCGGACATGGATGAGTATCTGTTTCTTCTGAAAAAGACCAATATGAGTGAAACCAAATATCTACTTCTTCATTTCGTTTTGGCAAATAATTTGAAAATGAGTATACAGTACTATCGTTAAAGAATTCGGGTTTCAATTGAGCCCAAATAGATTTCTTAATAACAAAGTTCGTTGTTGCCAAATTTGAATGATCAAAAACAATCCGACCTTCTTTAATAGGACCTGCCCAAGATGAACCTGTCCCTATAGTATAAACAAAAGCTTGCTCACACATTGTACCACTCCAATCCCCGTCGTATTCGTTTTCAATAAAAACTGTATCCTTACTTTTGAATTCAACTATCCATGTATACCAGTTTTCTTCTTCCTCAGTGCTATCGTAGCGATAGGATGTTTGAAGTTTTGTTTCTCCAATATCTGTTACTGTTTCGCCGTTAACTCTACAAGTGAAATTTCTAATTGGATTAGAAGATGTTCCTGGGTTGATATGAAAATTAGGAAAACCGACGGACACAACATCATTAGAACCAGAATTATAAAACCAAAATTGACATTTAACGTGAGAGTCATTCTGGAATAATTGAATATAAATGTTCTCTTTGATCATTTGTATCGAATCTGCTCTACCCATAGGAAAGGCGTTTCCACCTACTGAACCGAGATAAGAATCATCCGAATAGGAAGTTATGCTGAAAATAAAAATAAATAAAATTGATTTCAGTCTCATGATCCCGCTAATTATTTAGTGTTTTTCTTTTCCAAATAGTGGAGTCCACTCATTATCAGGTACGGAATTGCTACGAGTGGACTCCATCTGAATACTTAGTACTGATTACTGAGAAACCTTCCCCTTAATCTCATTCAAAATATTTTGTGCATTGGCATATTTGTCAATGTAGAACAACACGTAGCGCGAGTCAACGGAGATTGTGCGGTTGACGGAGGGTTGGTAGTAATAGTCGTTTGCCATTCCTTCCCAGTTTCCATCAAATGCAACGCCGATGAGTTCGCCTTTTCCGTTCATCACGGGACTTCCGCTGTTGCCGCCGGTAATATCAAGCGTCGCAACGAACGCAACCGGAACATCGTTCGATTTCGGGTCTGCGTACTCACCGAATGCTTTTTTATCGTAGAGTGTCTTTAATTTTTCCGGAACAACAAACGGGTCGGCGCCAGTCTCTTTTTGCATTACGCCGGATAATGTTGTTACATAATTGTAGCGTACAGCATCACGTGCGTAATACGGCATCACTTGTCCGTACGTGAATCGTAAGGTGCGGTTCGCGTCGGGATAAATTTCCGTGTTCTTATATTTGAGCCATGCTTCCATCAATTTCGTGCGTAACGCTCCTGCCTTCGCATTGAACTTTTGCGTGGCTTCTTGAAGCGGGACAAAATCTTTATCAAGTTCGAGTGCGAATTGTACAAATGCATCATCTTTTATATCATCTGCATCTTTCGTGAGAAGTTTCTCACACCCTTCGACTGTCATAACGCGAGAATCATCATACAAATCATTAACAAAATTCCAGATTGCTTTATCAAGTTTCTCTCCGGTTTTCTCACCGGCTATTTTTTGTACAACTGAAATTTTCTGTTCCGCGGGAAGTTCCGTTGCTTTCTTCAGCATAGCAACGAGCAATGTCTTGTCCACATTCACGTCAGAGTTTTTCAAGACGTTTGTGTAAGTATCTTTCAGATTCTTTATTGCAGATTCTGTCGGTTTCATGTCGCCGCTTGCAGAATCCTTTTCAAACGAGTTTGCAAAATCTTTAAACGCTCCGGCAAGGCGGATTGCATCTGCAACATATATTCCTTGACCGAGAACGATTTGTTTTTTGTTGAACGTGCGAAGTTCTTTATACAACTGGTCAATTTCATAAATGATGTTCCCATACTTCTTCTGAAGTTCCGGAAAAGTGGAGAGGAATGATTTGAATTTTGTTTCTTCATTCTGTCGCAATTTAATCACGTCTGCCGATTTGATTCCGAGCAACGCGCCTTCACGATATTTCCATCCGTTGGAAATTCCCTGAACGCGGCTGTGGTACTTGATGGAAACAGCGTGGTCTTTTTTCCGCGCTTCATTAATAATATCAATTTGAGTTTTCCCTAAATCAATTCCGAGCGGCAGTGTTTCATCTACTTGAATTTGGATTTCCGGCGATGTGCGATAGCGGAATGTTCTTCCGGGGAACCCCATAATCATGGAGAATGTTCCTTCCTGAATTCCTTCGGTTGACATAGGGAGGAATTTGCGCGGTTTATACGGAACATTTTCTTTCGCATACGCAACCGATTTTCCTTCGGGAGAAACATACGCTCGCATGAACGCGAAGTCGCCTGTATGTCGGGGCCACATCCAGTTATCATCATCGCCGCCAAACGTACCGATGGAAACCGGCGGCGCAAGGACGAGCCGGACATCCTTCAATGTTTCATATTTTATCAAATAATATTTTACGCCGTAAAAGAAATCTACGACGCGGCAGGTATAGTCACTTTCGCCTTTTGCTTTCTTTTCCAACTCTGTTGATTTTGTTCGAATCGCTTTCGCACGGGCTTCGGGCGACATGGTATCGCTCACTACCGACATGATGTCGTTGGTAACATCTTGCATATCAACAACAACCTGTGCATTGTAGGATGGAATGGAAAGTTCCTTGTCTCGTGTATCGGCGGCAAATCCGTCGTTCAAATAATCTGTTTCAACAGAACTGACTGACTGAACCGCGCCGACTGCAACGTGATGGTTCGTGATAATCAAGCCATCTGCCGAAACGAAGGAACCGGTTCCGCCGCCAAGCAAAACGATAGCATCTTCAAGACTCGGTCCGTTGGGATTATAAATTTGTTCAGGAGTTAATTGAAGTCCGAGTTGTTGCAACAAAGTCCAATCAAGCGATTTAATTTGTGTGGGCATCCATTGTCCTTCATCTTTTGATGAAAGTGGGAGGACGAAAAGGCAAATTGATAAGAAAAGAACTGTGAGATGATAGAGGGATTTCGATTTCATAGATTCTCCGGAGTTATTATTCTGTGGGATTCATTATTTAGTGGGTGAAAAATGCGAAAATTTGAAATGAGAAAAAAGTTTCAAAGGGATTGTGAGATTGCTTCATCCCGTTCTTATACATGATGAACGGGATTCGCAATGACAGTGGAGTGTGGGTCATTGCGAATCCCGCTTCAGCGGAGTGAAGCAATCTTCGTCTTTCATGCTACGATGAATAAAACATGCGGTTCATTAGTAGTGGGTAGTAGTTAGTCTGAAAAAACTCACCACTCACAACTAACCAACAACCCTATTTCGTGATAATGACAAGATACTGCTCTGTCCAAAACTTTTCAGTATCAAGGATGAGGAGTTTTGCAGTTGAACCATCTTGTGTGAGTGTGTAATATTCCTGCTTACGTTTTGGGATGATTTCATCAACCTTCCCATCAATTTCAATGGTTGTTTGCTCGTTCTTATCAATCGTAATAAAGTCGCTTTTATCAAAGCCGCTTGCAAGCGTTGTAGTTTTTCCTACCAAGCCGAGGAATCCGCCTTCATGTTTGATAATATTCAGTTTCTCTAATTCATCGAATGTGCCGACGATATAAAATGCCTTGTTGATTTCTTTTTTCTGCGAGGATATTACCTGTTCTTTTTGTTGTTCAGATTCAGTCTTTTGTGCAAGCCGTTCCTCGAGTGATTGAATCTGGATGTTCATATCTTTCAACTTCGATTCGAGCGATTCAATGGAGCGCTCTTTTTCGGCGAGTGTTTGTTTCAGTGTTTCGACCATCTGTTGTAAGCCCGCATATTTTCTGTTTGCTGACTTCAACTTGTTCTCAAGTTCTTTTAACTTTTTTCTGTTCTCTGCCAGATAATTATCAATGCCGGAAATCTGACTGAGAATTTGTTCGCGCAATTGTGTCTGCATTGCGGCTTTTCCCGTTTCCAACTCTTTGGTTGATTTGGAAAGCATCGACTCGCCTTCGGTAATCTTCTGCATGTTCGAATAGACACCGTTGATTGCGTTTGTAACATCATTGATGTACTGACTTTGCACGGAAAGGTCACGCATTGCAGACTCGTATTGTTGTTGGAGTTGCGTATTCTTCCGTTCCAATTCCTGAACCTGAGATTTATCGCATCCAAGAAATACAAACGCGAGAAGAATAAAAGAAATGAGGGATTTCATAAACTTGCTTCTTTTGTGATAGATTAAACGATTACACTACTTTGCGAGTAGAGAATACGAAAAAAATAGGAGGGAATCAACCTTTTAAGCGAGCCGCAACGGGAAGTGGAATAGCATCGAACGACATGGCTGTCAATACGAACACGCAAGAAAGTAAATTCTACATTTTTTTGTTCGATGCTTAGAAGGAAGATTGTTAAATGTAAATCAATGATTCAATGTATATGTGTGAACAAAAACTAGACGAAATATTTGTATCTCACTTCCACGTTCTGTAATTTGCAGACGGACAAACAAATAAAGACGAGTTACATGTTCTCACATATTTACAGCGCCGGAACGTATGGCATCAACGCGCAAATTGTTGATGTGGAAATTCATTTGCAGAAAGGTTCGCCCTACTTCAGCATTGTTGGTTTGCCTGATAATGCTGTGAAGGAAAGTAAAGACCGCGTGTACGCGGCTATCAAAACATCGGAGATGTATTTCCCGGGTGGACATAAAATTACGGTGAATCTTGCACCTGCTGATTTAAAGAAAGAAGGTTCGGCGTACGATTTACCAATAGCGATTGGTTTGCTTGCAGCGTCCGAGTGCGTTGATTCCGATTTGCTGAAAGATTTTGTGATTCTCGGCGAACTTGCTCTTGATGGAACCTTGCGTCCGATTCACGGCACGTTGCCGATTGCTCTGGAAGTTAAAAAGCAAAAACTACGCGGCATAATTCTCCCGAAAGAAAACGCACGTGAAGCCGCGATGGTGGAAGGCATCGAAGTCTATCCGATGGAATCGCTTTCCGAAACGTACGCATTTCTCAACGGCGAATATAAACTTCTCAAACCATTTCATGTGGATTTGCGCGAAGTGTTTTCCACTCATCAAAAATACGCGGTGGATTTTTCTGATGTGAAGGGACAGGAGAATGTAAAGCGTGCGCTTGAAGTCGCCGCGGCAGGCGGTCATAACATCATCATGATTGGTCCGCCCGGCTCCGGAAAGACGATGCTTGCCAAACGACTTCCGACAATTCTTCCGCCATTGAATTTTGATGAAGCAATCGAGACAACAAAAATTCATTCCGTTGCGGGATTGTTGCCGCCCGATTCTGCCTTGGTTGCAACTCGTCCGTTCCGCTCGCCGCATCATACAATATCCGATAGCGCGCTTGTTGGCGGCGGAACGATTCCTCGCCCCGGTGAAATTTCACTCTCGCATCACGGAGTTCTATTTCTTGATGAGTTGCCGGAATTTGCTCGCAACGTGCTTGAAGTTCTCCGTCAGCCGTTGGAGGATGGACACGTGACCATCAGCCGCTCGAAAATGTCCATTGATTATCCCGCCAACTTCATGCTCATCTGTGCGATGAATCCTTGTCCCTGCGGCTACTACACAGACCCGGCGAAGGAGTGTACGTGCAACACAGGGATGATTCAGAAATACATGGCAAAAATTTCCGGTCCGCTTCTCGATAGAATTGATTTGCATATCGAAGTTCCGGCAGTGAAGTACAAAGAACTTGCAAGTAAAGAAGTAAGTGAAACTTCCGAATCAATTCGTTCACGAGTGATTCAGACGAGAGAAATTCAAACGAAACGATTTGCAGGGAGAAAAGGTTTGTATAGCAATGCCGATATGCAATCGAAAGAGATACAGGAATTTTGCAAGATAGATTCTTCGGGCGAGGAGTTGATGAAGATGGCAATCAACAAACTCGGACTTTCTGCCCGCGCGTATGACCGCATCTTGAAAGTCGCACGCACGATTGCAGACTTAGCACAATCAACTTCTATTCGTCCAGAGCATTTGAGTGAGGCTATACAGTACCGGACGCTTGATAGGAATTTGTGGCAGAATTAATTGGCTGATTTTTATAAGTAAAATAAGGAATGTGAATTTATAAGAATATGAAAGAAGTGCTTTGCGTCTTTACCTCCGATTCCATTAATTTATATTTTCAAAAATTTTCAACAGGAAGCTTAGTTTCTGCTTTGTCAGATAGGTGGGATAGTGGAATCCCAATGCATATTAGCCATGATATCACACGTCTTGCAGGATGGGGGCGACCGACAATGGTTTACTTTGAACCTGGCTTAACAAGGCTTGTAGGTTTAAATATCTTACCTGAAACAGACATTGAAATAGAAACAGTAATTACTGCTCAACGACTACATATCTCAGAACATATTAATAAAATATGCAGTCCTGATCTTGTTTATAAACTTAATGAACTGATTAAAGAGCATCTTCAGGGGAATGAGATTCCATTCGAAACTAACTGCGTTACTCTTTATCGAAAAAATCTTGCTAAGGAAGTTTTTCCGGAACTCTTCAATTTATCAGATAAAGATTCACTTATTTCAACCTCTGAATTAAAATATATGGGGCAAGGCCTCTTTGAAAAAAATGGTCTCCTTTTATTTGCGCATCCTTGGTATAGAAGATCTAATACCAGGCTGAATACTTTAAACACGGCATTTCTTGATCTTTTTTTTTCCGTTATTGATAAATATAAAAGCCATGGTTCAATAGCACTTGATTCTGATTTAGTAGGGCTATCATCAACACAACAAAAACATTTAGAGCATGAATATTGGTGGGGTCCAAAATTTTCAAATGATCTCGTGACGATTCCAATTGGAGTAACGAGACATGAAACATCTAAGTATGAACGATTATTTCATTCTATATCATCAACAGAATTCTGGTGGCAATCCAGGGATGGTCAACATATTTTGGAAATTGAAGAATTGAAGAATCGTCCGGTTTTGCAAGATGATGGTTCATCCTTTTACGGTTGTAGATATGTACATTCAATAGTTGATGAGAAAACCCGAAACATCATCCATCTTGATGGAGCCATTAGAGGGTACAATGAAGATGAAATGGTTCTAAGATTGGACAAGAAAATAAATGAAGCAGGAAAGCAAACATTATATACAAAATTGTGGCGACTGGATATACCTATAGGAATAGAAGAGTGGAAAAGGTTAATCTCCGATTATTTCCGTGATAATCATCTCATTGGAGAATACTTTGGAATTAATCCAGAGGAAAAGGATGGTCGTCCAGTAGTTTTGGAAAAGGAGGATCCCTCTGATGTCATTTTGAAGTATGTTCCGTATTCAATAAAAAAGGGAACTGGTTTTCGCGTATCTGTTAGTTTTCATTATCTAGATAATCATCCAACCGAATATTTGGAAATTGTACCCACCGATACTGTTACTGTTGACAACACAACATTAACAGTCGTTTCAACAGAGACTATTGAATTACGTAAAATTTGCGCACGTAATAATGTTCTACTACAGGTGCAGGATTCTATTAACTTTATAGCATTTGAGGATTTATATACAGATTTTCCTTTGATCAAGATTCCGTTCAATAACACAAAAAATAATTTAGACAAACTACTTAATACCTTTAGACAACTTATAAATGCATTTGTGAGCAAAAATCAAGATCGAATTGTATCGTTTGTTTTTGGTTTACCATTATCGGATAGGGAATTACGAATTGCATTTGTCGGACCTGTAGCTGATATTTTGAGTTGGCTAAACTCGCCCTTATCATTTCTCCCTTTCGATTTAGAAACATTGCAGGATTGGTCAGATAAGATGTCATATTTTCTTTCTTCTGAATTTAAAACGATTTCTGATTGCCCAAAACTAACCGATATATATCAATCATCAGGTATTTTTTTTCTAAAGAGAACTCCTCTCCCACCATCCGAATACGAAGTATTGTATTCAAAAGAAAAAAAAGGATTAGTTTACGAACTAAGGATTCATCCAACACAAGACGATCTTGGTTATGCACTTCAGGAAGAAAAATTGGCAATTTGCTCTTCTTTTTTTATTACATCTTCAGAATGTTCAATTTGCCATAGTGAATATAGAACCTGTCCATGCTCAAAATATCTTGACGGTGGAGGGCAAATAGTCAAAAAATGTGAACATGCGTTTGCGTATATTTCGGATCGTCCTGCCTTTATTCGAAAGGAATAAGTATGCAGAATTAAATTAATGTCTCGCGTTATCTCCACCCCATGCGCTTTCCACTGATTGTTTATCTTCAGGCATTGTTTCGTGTGGGATCAGGTTTTCCAACCTGACCCAGCTTGCCACGAAGAACATATATCCCTTAGGAAGAAATCAGTCGGGTCGAAAGAGCCGACTGCACGATAAATGAGCTGTAAACCGGAAAGAGAATCAGTGTCTCGCGTAATCTCCTCCCCACGCGCTTTCAACAGCATACTTATCATCAGGCATTGTTGGATGTTGCGGTACAGGAATTTCGTATCAATTATTTTAGTAGTAATGCTTCATTCAAAGTGAGTCATTCTTTCTCCATAGAAGTATAATCAAGAACGCCGAAAAAGGTTGCCTTGTTTTGAGGTGGGTAGGCAGGTTCGTTCCTCTCTTGAGTAAATCGAGCAATTCAATATAGTTTCAACATTGAAATCTTAAGTCTTCTTCCTCTTTTAATTTTTTGGGTTGAATTTTCTGGGGCGGTTTGGGTTTAGAACGAACGGGTTTCTGTTCGGGAATTATCTTCTCGGTAATGATTATCGGTTCTCCTCCAAAAAACCGGCATAACGTTTTCCGACGTTCAAATTCTGTTTTCTCTTCTTCGGTTTTTCCAGCATGTAATTTTGGATTCAAAATGGTTTCTTTCCAGCCGTTATATCCTCCCAATAGAGTATAAATGCTATCATAGTCCTTCATTTTCATTAACATCCACGCCTGAGAGGCGTGAATGCCACCTTCTGAATAAATGACCGTTAACTCATTCTTTTGCATTTCGTTATTCAAAAGTTGTTGCAGGGTCATCAATTCTGATTTGGGAATGTGTTCCTCGAAATGCGAAACAGAATCCCGGATATCAATCAAACGAATCTTCTTACCTGAAAATATTTGTTCAGCAAGTTCCAATGGAGTGATGTGGTCTTCTTCGGATTGAATAAGTAAAGCGATTTCTTCAAGGCGAGGGTCGTCTCGTTTAGGTAATCCGATGATTGCCGCAAGTAATGCCAGAGTTAATGCAACAGAGGCAAGTATTTTATTAAGAGACATAATAGACAAAATGTTATTGTTTTGAACGAAACCGCTCTTCGAGTTTTTCAGCGCCGTAAAATCCTGCAAGTGCAATTAGAACAATGAGGAGAACAACAGAGCCGTGTGAAAGATTGAAAACTTGTTGCAGTGTTAAATCTCCCATTGATGTAGAAGAATACCAGTCGCTCATAATCGGAAATAATTCTCCAAAAAGAAATATTCCTGTCATCATTCCGAAGAGATGAATCCATCCATCTATTTTTCCTGTTACTGCCGCGACGCAACACGTTCCCGGGCAATAACCTCCCATCACGAATCCAACACCGAACAGCAATCCGCCAACTAACTGCGGGACAAGATATGTCGGTAAAATATTCACCAACGATAGGTCAATGAATCCAAGCCATGAAAGCCAGAAGAGACCGAGCATAGCAGTAATGATTGCTGAGAACATTACTTTGAAAACGGTGAGATCGCGTAAGTAGAATTGCTGTGCTAATTTTATGCTGCTGCCGAATCCTGCCTGCTCGAGGAAGAATCCGAATCCGATGCCTATCACGATTGCAAGAAAAAGAGCCGAATCGTTTCCAAATAATCCGAGTTGATAGAATGGTGCATTCATATCGTTATGTCCACTGCTTTTTAAAAAAATAAGCAACCGCATATGCACTTGCAAAAACTGCCAACATAAAAACCCAACTCCCGACACTCAGCAATGCACCGCCAGTCAACGCTTGCCCGCTTGTGCAACCGCGGGCAAGTTTAGAACCAATACCAACTAACAAACCGCCGCAAAAAGCATAGAAAAATCTCGTGCTGTTTGTTGCTCGAATACCCTTATCAATAGTCCGATTCACTCTGCCCGAAAGTAGTCCGGAAATCAATCCGCCGATGAGAACTCCAACGATTTCAAAGACAAGCCAGTCATTCAGAGGATTTCCATTTGTAGTGTTGAGATATTCTTTGTAGAACGTGTTCGCACGTGCATGTTCCGGTGCAATCGTATTGACTCCGAAAGTAACGACCGAACTAAGCGCACCCGACGCTCCAAGCCCACGTCCCATAACTACAAATGCAGAAAGCAAAACAAGTCCAAGACCGATGCCGGCAAGAAATGGATTGAGGTATGGTTTTGGAGTTTGCATTTTTACATTATCAAGACTTTTATGTCAGGGAAGCCCATGAGTTTGAGAATAAAATAATTGACTGCCGCTTCACCCGGATCATCAGAGAAGCAGATAATTTCCGCGTATCGTGACACACCGGCTTTTGATAGAATATCCCAGATTTCATTCGCTTTTTTCGGGATGCCGTTATCTTTTACAAGTTCTGTATATGGGACGTGAACTACCTTGCCATCTTTAATTTTGCCGGAAATATTTTTTCCTGATGCGATAAATAATTTTGGGTATTGACCTTCTGTACTTTTTGAGTCTTTGATAATCACATCTTTTCGGAAACTGACCGGGTAAGTCGTTGGAGGAATGGATAAGAAATTGGCTCCTGTTTTCGGTCCTACCGATGTCGTATCTTTTGTAAGAGCATTGCCGGTTTCTTTTCCTTTTTCAAGCGGGTCAATAAAGATTGAAACTTTTTTCTGTCCAAGTTTTTCCAACAACACGTACGCGAGAGCAGATTCTTTCGTCAATCCGGCTCCGGAAATAATCACTGCCTCGTGAGTTGCATCTACGCCGGCTGGTCCCAGTATTTTAGAAAGTTTTTCGGGGGCGTTCATATTGTTTTTGAATTCATCTACAGGAATGTTTAGAGAAAAAGGTAAATGACCTTGATAGAATTCCTGAGCAGGTCGCACATCAACCATACTAACTTGTGAGATTCCGTACATTCTAAACATTTTTCCGCCCCAACTCTTGAGCCAGTCAATATTTCGCATGAGATGCGGAGCGTCGTACGTCCAGAGCGGCAGTTCTCTTTTGTCAGAAACCCATTCCAACTGAGAACCGGAGTGCAGTTTTACCTTGGGGTAGCCAATGATGAATTTAAGTGCGAAGTACGGACCACTTGCCGCAATTCCACCTCCGCAATGAGTGTAAAAATTTTGTTCTGGTGTTAAACCAAAATAATTTACCATCTTTATTAATTCTTCAGGAGACTTGAAAGTTTTATCCGCTTTGAAAAAGTCGGCGCTCGGCATTAGTATGGCATTGGGCACATGACCGGGTCTGTCAAAAAACTGTTGACCTCCAAAATGCCAACCTGCGTCGAGTGCATCCACTAAAACATTGTTACGAGTATCTCCCGATGCGTTCAGGAATTCAGTCAGGGTTGCTTTTATATCATCATTGATCTTGTTGATTTTGAACGTACCTTTGGTCGGCGATGGAGTCGCATCTTTCGTTACCGGTAGCCCTGCTTCTTCCCACTTGGCGAGGCCTCCATCAAGGATGAAAAGTTCGTTTACAGGGAAGCCATAATATTCGAGTGAGAAAAAAAGTCTTGTAGCCATGTACGTGCCGCCCTGATCATACATGACAATTTTCTTTTCAGGGCTTATTCCCCAAGACTGATAGCGTTTTTCTATCTCAGCGACGGGCAGTTCCTGAACACCATACGTAAAGATGTCGTAATTGATTGCACCGGGAATGTGCTTCTTCATGTAAATCTGTGCAGGTGATGCGTCGAGCAACACGATATCAGTATTTTTCAGGTTTTTCTCAAGCCAACTGACTGTGACAAGATTACCGTTGAAGCCATCTTGCGCAATCAGATTCAGCGGTAGATGCAAACAAACTACAATCACGATGAGGAGGCTATGCTTCAATATTTTCAACATGTTTAATCCTTTATTATTTGTTAATTTTGGTATATTCAAGAGTTAATTTTCTTCAAGTTGACGAATAGTGTATTTCAATTATGAAATACTCATAGTAACTATACGGTGATTTCTTTTTTTGTGATAGACGATTATAGGTTATTCGTAGACTGCGAAGGAGATTATGTAGACTGAAAAATTTAATAGAAGAGATAAACGATTCGGATTAACTCAAAACAAAATGAAAATATCAATAGACAGAAAACGATTTCAATTGTATTTGTGGCTCGGCGCCGCTTACTATTTGTTATGGTTGTTTATTGATTTATCAATCAATCCGGAAACCTTTCTGGAGAGAGCGTGGAATCATGTTTGGTTGATCAGTTATGTTATTGTTATTAATTTCATCTTTTTCGAATATTCTCTGCCTTATATCAAAGTATCATGGAAAAGAATTCTTGTAGGGTTAGTGCTTATCTGGGTTCATGTGATGTTATGTTCTTTCGGATTGTATGCATGGAGGACGCTTGGAATCGGGCTACATCTATATTTTCCATTAATAACACACGCTTCGGTGTTCAAAGGAGTGGAATATCATGTTCCATATAGCATTTTCTCCGGCTTCTTTTTTGGGATTATAAAACACATTTATGATTATCGAAAATTAAAGGAGGCAGCACAGCAACTACGAATTGAAAAGCAGGAAGCAGAATTGAACTACCTCAAGTCGCAAACGAATCCGCATTTTCTATTCAACACATTGAATAACATTTACTCATTGGCAAGAGATAAATCCGATCTGGCGCCGGAATCAATTCTCCGTCTATCGAAAATATTACGCTACATGTTATACGAAACAGGCGGAGAGTTCATCGCTATAGAACAGGAATTGAAAATTATCAGTGATTATATTTCTCTTGAAAAATTACGCTACGATGATTCCTTACATGTTAACTTCAACTACGACATTGAAGATATGAAACAAGCATTTCCACCTCTTCTGCTAATTCCATTAGTAGAAAATGCGTTCAAACATGGTGTATCTGAAACAAGAACTCGACCGTTTGTGGATATTCATCTTTCGGTGGGGCAGCGACAATTAGTATTTGTTGTGAAGAATTCTGCTGAATCACTTCCACAAGAAATTGGCGTAAAAGAAAGCATCGGCCTTTCCAATTTGAGACGCCAACTCAAATTACTCTATACCGATTACAGTCTCTCGGTTGAGCAATTCGAATTTGTTTTTACTGCCACGTTAAAAATTAATCTTGCAAGCCATGTCTAAGATAACGTGCATCATAATAGAAGATGAACCATTAGCAATCAAGGTCTTATCAGATTATATCATGGAGGTACCGTTTCTGGATTTGCAAGGAATATTTAAAGATGCAATTCTTGCAACTGAGTACTTGCAGAAAAATACTGTTGACTTAATTTTTTTAGATATTCATCTTCCTAAACTAAAAGGAATGGATTTCCTCAGAACGCTTTTACAGCCGCCCGCTGTCATCATAACAACAGCGTATCATCAGTATGCGGTAGAAGGGTTTAACTTCAATGTCATAGATTACCTCCTAAAACCGTTCGAGTTTCAAAGATTCTTAACAGCAGTAACCAAAGTTAAAGCGAAACAAGGCGGCAATCTGAAATTCAAGGAAAGCGAAGGAACGAAGGATTTTATTTTCCTCAGCGTGCAAAAAAAGAAAGTAAAAATTTTGTTTTCTGAAATCATCTACATAGAAAGCCAGAGGGAATACATCAAGGTCAAGACAACAAAGAAAGATTATATCTCAAAAATGAGTACGCACGAAATCGAATCTCTTTTACCTGTCAATCTCTTCAAGCGGATTCACCGGTCTTTTATCATTTCGTTAAGCAAGATAGAGTCATACACAGCCGATAAAGTTGAAGTTCATGGCATATCCATTCCCATAGGTAAGGGCTACAGAAAATTTATAGAACAGTTGTGACACGTCCCTAATTTGCATACTACCACCAAGTATTTGCCCTGAACACTTGAGTGAAGCAATTCAGTACCGAGCGCTTGATAGAAATTTGTGGCAGAACTTGTAGAGAAAGTTGTGCGATATGGGATATGGGATATGAGATATGGATATGTGTCTCAAATCCCATGTCTAATTTTCTTTCAATCAGTTAACGAAGAACTAAAACTGTCAACTAAACGAGTCGTAGACCGACAACTTTCAACAAAGAACTATAAACAGGAAACCGAAAACCGGAAACTGAAAACTGGAAACTGAATCAGTGCCTCGCGTAATCTCCACCCCAAGCGCTTTCAACAGCATTCTTATCATCAGGCATTGTTGAAGGTTGCGGTTCGGGAATTTCGTGTCGAACCGATTTCAAGTTTCTGAGATACACGACAACAGCATGTTGGTCTTCTACGGTTAGATTGGAGTATGCGCTCCATGGCATTGCGAGCATGATATTTCCTGTTTCATCAACTCCGCTTCGCAGAACATTTTTCACATATTCATCGGAACGGCGCGCAAGTCCGGTTTGTGAATCGGGTGTGAGATTTCGGGAGATAACCGTTCCGTATTCCTTCGCTTGAAACTTCATTCCGCCCGCGAGATATTTTTCCCATTGAGGACCCTGTTCGCCTCCGGATGTATGACAGCCGGTGCAACCAATGACGGTGACAAGATATTTTCCTCGTTCGGCAATGAGCCGAGTTGCCGGGTCAGAAATATGCGCGACTGAAGGAGCCGCATCTATTTCCTGTTGACTGAATGTTTCGGGCGGAGCCAACGTGAAGGGAGGAATCAAATAAAGAAACGCTACGAATGCAATGACAAGTAAACATCCGACGATAATACCAAACCATTTGAAAAACTTTTTCATGTTAGTTTGCCTTTCCTGATGTGTGAACAGGTTCAAACTTCAGAGCAATGTTGTTGTTGCTTGTGTTGGTTTGACTTGTTGCTTGCGCTTGTCCCGAATTTTCCGGATAAATAATTATTGGAAAATCTTCTTTCAGAATCAACATTTTAAATTTTCCCCACATGTACGAAAAAATATTTAACGGTTCCGGCTCAGGAATTTTGTTGTGTACCGGTGGAATAGTTCTCAAGTATGCGACAATCGCGTTGAGGTCATTTTTCGTTAGCATCGAGTATCCTGTCCATCCCATCGGGAAAGGCAACATTCTTCTGCCGCCCCTGACGATTCCTTTCGTTATTGCTTCCTTTATTTCTTCATCAGTCCAGTTACCAAGTCCGGTTTCTTTGTCTGAAGTCAAATTGGGAGTGTAAAAATCTCCGTACGGTCCGATTCGCCAACGAGACCCGCCCGCCATTCTGAATTGTTCCATAACAGAGCGTCCTTCGGTGAATGGTGAATGGCAATCCGCACATCCGAAAACTTCGACTAAATATTTTCCACGTTGTACCGGATTTGATTTGTTGGTTTCATCCAACTTGCTGTAATGAGTTTGTAATTCATTCTCGTTCATTTGCCACGCAGGTTTTCGTCCGAGTGAAGCAACAAAGTTTGCAAGGTTCCACAAATCCTGTTCGCTTGCGCTTTCGCTGTACGAGGGCATCGGAGTTCCATCAATTCCGGTTTTTAATCTGAGATAAATATCGGAGGCAGACGCGCCGCTTCGAAATGTCCACGGCTCAGTCAGATTTGTTGCGGCGATGATGTTTCCCCATTCATCATTGAAATCTCTCGCAATTGCATCAGTTCCATCTCCCGCAGTTCCATGACAACTTGCACACTCTAATTTTTCATACACAATTTTTCCATCAGAAATACTTTTTACTGAGGAAGGAATCGCGTTTGAGACAGATACGGGTTTGGGTTGTTCGTTTTGAAATCGTGTGGAAAATGATTGTATGTACGCAATCAGCGTCTGAAGCGAATCGCCTGTGATGAATTCTTTCCATCCAACCATCGCAGTCCCGTGTATCCCTTCGTTAATGATACGGGCAAGGTCATCGACAGTCGGGATGCTTCCCGATTCTGTTGAACGGAACTTGAATAATCCTTTGGTGAAGTCGCGTGGCTTGGGATGGAGATTAACAGCGACAATACCCTTACCATCACCGTTCGCTCCATGGCAGACAGCGCAACGCGAATCAAAAATATTTTTGCCGAGCCCGGGATTTCCGGACAGAGGTTGAGAAGGTTGTGAACCCTTGAGAGGTTTGGTGGCGAGGAGAAACACAACAACAAACCCTACAGTTATTGCAATGCAACTCATAAGCAAAGCGGGGAATGGTTTTTTCATAACAAAAGAACAATAATAAATGATGATTGATTTATGACAATATATAAGTTCATTTTTCTTTTCCAAAAAATCTCTCTATGTTTCTTTTGTGAGTAGTCGAGTCGTCAACAGTCAGTTGAAAGATTCTTGATACTTGATGCTTGATTTTACATAAGTAGTTATTTTGAATTCGAAACTTACATACTGCCGATTGTCACCGAAAACTGAAATCAGAAACAGGAAACAGAAAACTTGATACAATTACATCAATTAACAAAAACATTCGGTTCGTTCACTGCGGTGAAGAATCTTTCGCTTGAATTGAAGCAAGGAGAGTTCTTCGGCTTTCTCGGTCCGAACGGGGCGGGAAAAACGACGACGATAAAAATGATGACCGGATTGTTTGCGCCAACGTCGGGACAAATTCTTATCAATGGATTTGATATTCAGAAGAATTCGACGGAAGCAAAGTTGACAACGGGTTTCATTCCCGACCAACCGTTTTTGTATGAGAAGTTGACGGGGAAGGAGTTTCTTTTTTTCAGCGCGGGGTTGTACAAATTAAATCACGGTATGACATCACAGCGAATCGAGGAAGTGATTGATATGCTCGAACTCGGTTCGTGGATAGACAGGCGTGCAGAAGATTATTCCCAGGGAATGAGACAGCGAGTGTGCATTGCCGCGGCATTATTACATCGTCCGAAAGTAATGGTTGTAGATGAACCGATGGTCGGTCTTGACCCGCGAAGCGCGCACATTGTCAAACGAATTTTTAAGGAGCAATCTCAGCAAGGTGTAACGATTTTTATGTCAACGCACAGTTTGCCTGTTGCAGAAGAATTGTGCGACAGAATCGGAATCATCAAAGAAGGAGAATTGATTTTCAACAACACCATCGAAGCGTTGCATGAATACAAGCAACAGTTCGATGGTAAATTTGAATCGGTATTTTTGGAACTGACAAAGTAGATGAGAACAATTCTTCATATTGTTTGGTACAAAGCGCTCAGTTTTTTCAAGACGACAACGCAACTGAAAGTTGCAAGCATGGCAAAAAGCATTGCATCATTGTTCGTGTTTGGCGGATTCGCTCTCGGCGCGTACTTCTTTACATACAATACCATTCAGTACATCATGGAGGTGGCAGATTTAGGTTCGTTTCTCTTGCATCGCTTTCTTTCGATGCTGTTATATGTCTTTTTCCTTTCGATTAATATCGGCAACATCATTGTTTCGTATGCGACACTCTATCGCTCGAAGGAGACAGAGTTCTTTTTCACAAAGCCGGTTCCGCATCTTTCTCTTTTCATTATAAAATTTCTCGATAACTTTTTCTACAGTTCAACCACGCTGTTCATGATTGCTTTGGCGGTGTTGTTTGGTTATGGACAGTATTTTCAACTCCCGTGGACATTTTATGTGAACACACTCTTGTTCCTTTTTCTTCCGTTCATGTTGATTGCCGCGTCGTTAGGTGTGACTGTGTTAATGGTGTTGATGAAGATTGCCGGAAAAATCGGAACGAAAGCAACACTCATCAGTCTTGTAGTCGGATATGTCGGTGTCGTGATAGCGTATTTCAAGGTAATCAACCCGGCGAAACTTGTGAACGGAGTAATGAAACACTTCCCATACACAGACCAATATTTCGGTTATCTCGACCCTCCAGCATCAACCTTCTTACCTAATCATTGGATGACAGAAGCGTTGTATTGGAATCTGAAAGGCGATACAACAAGTGTTCTAACCAACACGGCGCTACTTATTGTTGTTTCGGTTTGTTGTGTTTCATTCATGTTCTTTATCGCGCGAAAACTTTATTATAAAAGTTGGCTTGCGTTTCTTGAATTAAAAGCGCACAGCGAAACACATGCAACAGCCAACGGCTTCTTTTCGTTTGCGAAAAAGTCGGTGTTTGAACCGCAAACTGCCGTTCTCATCAAGAAAGAATTCTGGCAGTTCTTTCGGGAGCCGAGTCAGTGGATTCACCTTGCAATCATTTTGTTGCTCATTGTTGTTTTCGTGGCAAGTATTTTTCAACTAACGCTCGGAACAAATCAACCCTATTTGCAAACGGTCTCGTATTTGGTGATGTATGTGTTCAACGCGTTTCTTGTTACTTCCGTCGCATTACGGTTTGTTTATCCGATGATGAGTACGGAGGGATTGAGTTTCTGGAAAGTGCGGAGCGCACCGATTCAACTCAGCAAGGTTTATTGGTTGAAATTTCTCCTTGCCGTTATTCCTGTGTTAATTGCCAACGAAGTTCTCATGATTGCTTCGCATCATGCAATCGCTCACCACCAAATGATTGTGCTGATGGGATTATTGACATCAGTGTTTGTTGCTCTCTCCATCATCAGTTTGAATCTCGGCACGGGAACATTCTTTGCTGATTACCGCGAAACAAATCCAATAAAAATTTCTTCTTCACAAGGCGCGACGCTGACCTTCCTAATGAGCATCGCCTATCTTGTCTTTCTGATTGCGATGTTGTTCTTCCCGTTGTTTGGATATTTCCAGATGTCATACAAGCATATTCCATATTCAAGCGCGATGTTTTTTGTCAGCATCGGAGTGTTCCTGCTCGGTTCTGCAATATTGATGGTTGTGTCGCACTCAGTAGGATTGAAGGCAATCAAACGGGATTTTTAAGGTTTGAAGTTCAGCGAACCTTTTTGTATGTTCTCGGCATGAGTTTTCGAGTGAGACTTTTCTACAAAACATTGAAACACACCTTCTACTTTTTTATTTCCGTTGTTTGCATCTCGTTCGGAGTTGCACAGGAAAATTACCGATACAACGAAGAAGCAGAGCAACTCTTCCAAGAGGGAATTGTTTTTTATGATTCCATCGCTTACGAAAATGCGGCGGATGCATTTGAGCAAGCGCTGAACATTAACCCCGTTCATCAACGTACGACTGCCTGTTATATGATGGCGGCAAAATCGTGGATGCAATTGCATGAACATGCACAAGCAATGTTTCTGATGAATAATCTTCTCAAACGGTTTCCTGAAACAGAGTATGCACGCGAGGCGCATTTCACACTCGGCTCGGCATATTATTATTTGAATCTGAATAAAAACAGCGCGAGGGAATTCTCACTTGCACTTGATTCAATCAATGAAGACGGAAGAACGAAGCGGGCGTTGGAGATTCTTGATTCACTTGCCCGATTTGTTCTCCCGCTTTCCGAAGTTCAGGAATTACGAGACGAAATTTCAAATTCACTCGTACAATCTCTGTTTTCAAAAATACTGGAAGAGAGAACGATTGTTCTTCAGAAAGAGGATGAGGCGAAGGAATCGAATAAAAAGCAATTGAAGAACAAGGTCATCAATATCGGTGTGTTACTACCGCTGATGGAAAATGTTGCTTCCAGTCCTGCCAAGAAAGCGTCGGAAGAAGTGTTGGATGGAATCAGAATAGCGCAGGAAGAATTCGAGCAGGCGAACGACAATGTCAGCATCGTGCTTGATGTGAGAGACTCAGAGCGTGATTCGAACATTGCAAAAAAGCAGATGAGAGAACTTTCAAACAACGATGATAATTCTGTCATCATCGGAGAATTGTTCAGCAATATCACGCAATCGTGTGTGCCGATTGCAGAGGATGAAGAGATTCCGCTCATTACTCCTACGGCAAACATGAACGGACTTGCGGGAATGGGAAAGTACATCGTTCAGGCGAACGCTGATATTTCGATGCACGGAAAAGCATTAGCACAATATGCTGTCAATCATCTCGGCATGACAACGCTTGCCATTCTTTCACCGAACAATCCGAATAGTAAAATCATAACAAAAGAATTTATTGATGAAGCAACGCGACTCGGGGCTAAGATACTCGCATCGGAGGAATATGAAAAGAGTTCGAATGATTTGAGCAAGCAATTCATTGCACTGAGGAAAGCGACTGCGAATTCCGAACCTCTTGTTTCATTCGACATGCGAGTCAACAAAGCATTCAGAAAGAAAATTCTTCAAGCCGGTGCAAATGCAGAACTTGTTGATTCATTAATTGAGACAAAAGGAAAAATTCCTGTCAGTCGATTATTCGGAGCGAATGGGTTACGGAAGGCGGAATCATTAAAGATGAAAATCATCAATCCGAAATCACACGCATCGAATGTTGAAGTTCCGGTGTATGCAATTCAAGGAGTGTTTGTGCCTGTTGCATATCCTGAAGATATCGGAGTGATTGCATCACAGATGACGTATTACAATATCAAAGCGCAATTGCTCGGAAGTGCAGAGTGGTACGATGAAGCAATTCTCGAAAATCAACGGCGGTATTTGAATGGCGTGATTTTCTGCTCTGATTATTTTATTGATGACAGTGACGATGCGACAATTTCATTTCAGAATAAACTCAAGCGACGCCCAACAAAATACTCGTTGTTCGGTTACGATGTAATGAACATGCTGACTTCATGCTTTGAAAGCGGAGCGGTGAAACGGGATGAGATTCGTGAATGTCTCGAAAATATGCAGCACTTCGAAGGATTACATTCGATGATATCGTTGAAGCCAAATCGTGTCAACCGGGTGATGCAGATTTTGCAATTCAAAGACGGAGAAGTGAAAAGATTGAGGGAGATATTCGTTGATTGATTTTTCAGTATTGAATATCGAATTTTGAATATTGAAAGAAGAAGTTTATTTATGAGTAAACCGGTTGGGGAAATGAAATCAAATCAAACTTCAGAACCACAGGTTAAGTATTCACGCATCCTCGATTGGCCCGAAGATGACCGACCGAGAGAGAAATTACTCAATCACGGGGCAGATACGTTGTCAGATGCGGAATTGCTTGCCATTCTCATCAGAACAGGGACGAAAAATGCAACGGCGGTTGACATCGGGAAGCAGTTGATGAACAAATACAAATCGTTGCATGACATTTCACACCGCACTGTTCAAGAATTGATTGATGAAAAAATCCCCGGTTTGAAAAAGGCAAAACTTATCACACTGATTGCTGCATTCACGATTGGAAAACGAATAGCGAACGATATAAAAAACAAGAAGAAGATTCAGGTTCATTCTCCGGAAGTCATTGCCGATATGTTTATGAGTAAAATGCAAAACCTGAAACAAGAAGAGTTTTTTATTGTTATGTTAGATAGCGCAAACCATTTCATTCGCGAACAAAAGATTACAAGCGGTACGCTCAATTCTTCTCTTGCACATCCGCGAGAAGTGTTTCGTCCTGCAATCGCAGAACCGGCGGCGAGCATCATTCTCCTTCACAATCATCCGAGTGGAAATCCTGAACCAAGTTCGGAAGACATGCAAATCACGAAGCAACTTGTCGAAGCGGGAAAAATCATTGGTATTCCTGTTCACGACCATATCATCATCGCGGGACATACATTTACTTCGTTCGCAGAGCGTGGCCTTATCTGACGTTACTTGTTATCAGTTAATTGTTAATCGGTTTAGTCAATTGTCATTCGTCATTAGTCATTTGTATTTTTTGTGTATGAGCATAATTTTTTTCTTTATGAAACAGGAAATCTGTAACCTATAACCGCTACCAACCACTCACTCCTCACCAATCACAACTCACCATTAACCAACTTGCTTCCAATAGAAAACATTCTCCCCGAACTCCGTTCGACTTTGCAAACGACTACCAACGTTGTTCTTTCCGCCGAGCCGGGCGCGGGGAAGACAACGAGGGTTCCGATTGCGTTGATGAATGAATCGTGGTTGAGCGGGAAGAAGATTATTATGCTGGAGCCGAGACGATTGGCGGCGCAACGGGCGGCGTCATACATGGCTCAGCAAATACATGAGAACGTGGGAGCGACAATTGGATACAGAATTCGAGGAGACGCGAAAGTTGGAGCGAAGACGAGAATCGAAGTGGTGACGGAAGGAATTTTGACTCGTATGATTCAGAGCGAGCCGGATTTATCCGATGTCGGTTTGCTCATCTTCGATGAATTTCATGAGAGAAGTATCCACGCTGACCTTGGACTTGCACTTGCATTGGATGTTCAGGAACAGTTGAGGGATGATTTGAGAATTCTTGTCATGTCAGCAACGCTTGATGGGATTTCAATTTCTTCATTGCTTGGGAATGCGCCGGTTCTTCAAAGCGCAGGGAGAACATTTCCGATTACGACACATTACTTGAAACGAGTTCATGATGGAGCGATTGAGCCGCTCATTGTTTCAGCAATTCATCAAACAATAAAGGAAGATGAAGGAGATGTGCTGGTGTTTCTTCCGGGGCAGAGGGAGATTCGGCGAGTTGAATCGTTATTGCTTGATAAGGAATTGCCAGAAGAAATTATCATTCACACATTGTTTGGTGAGGCATCGCCAAAGCAACAACAAACCGCGCTTGCAACAGCGCCTAACGGGAAAAGGAAAATCATTCTCTCAACAAGTATTGCCGAAACAAGTTTGACGATTGATGGAGTTCAAGTTGTGATTGATTCGGGACTTGCGCGTGTACCGCGATTTGATTCGAAGCGGGGAATGTCGGGACTTGTGACAACGCAAGTTTCTCAGGCGAACGCGGAACAACGACGAGGAAGAGCGGGAAGACAAGCGCCCGGAGTCTGTTATCGTTTGTGGACAGAACAACAACAAACGGAATTGCCAAAGTTTCTTTCTCCGGAAATTCTTGTAAGTGATTTAGCGCCGTTCGCTCTTGAACTTGCACGATGGGGAGATGCCGAGGCAAAGCGACTTCGCTTCCTCGATGCGCCGTCGGAAAAACATCTGACACAAGCGCGAACCTTGTTAACGCAACTCGGCGCGTTTGATGCAAAAGGAAAATTGACGCCACATGGCAAAGCAATGGCTGAACTTCCCGTGCATCCGCGGCTTGCGCACATGTTGTTGAAAGGGAAGGAATTGCATTTTGGAAGTATGGCGTGCGATGTGGCGGCGTTGTTGGAGGAGCGAGACATTCTCCGTGGCGAGAACGATTCGGATATTGACCTTGCTTCGCGATGGCATGTGTTGGAAACAGGAAAAGGGGCGAGTCGGTTTGCTTTGGAACGAGCACAGGAACAATCTGTACGACTTCGTCACCTTCTAAATGTCAGACATGGAAAGAGTGATGAAAAAGAATTGGGTTTGTTGCTTGCTCTCGCTTATCCTGAACGAGTTGCACGGCGACGAGATTCGGGCGAAGGACGGTATCAAATGGTTTCAGGTACGGGCGCACTCTTGCCAAAGAAGAGTATGCTTTCGCGGGAGGAGTTTCTTGCTATTGGGGAAGTGGACGGCATAGGGAGTGAAGTGAAAATATTTCTTGCCGCTCCGTTGTCTGAGAAACAAATCCGTCTTGCATTCGATGAACAACTTACCGAAGCGGAAGAAGTCCATTGGGATGAACGTGAAGAATCGGTAGTAGCAAGAAAGATTACTCGTCTCGGTGCGTTGGAACTATCGGTGGTTCCGTTATCAACTTCTTCTGAGAAAACAACGAATGCGATGCTCGATGGAATTCGATTGCTTGGGCTTGATGCGTTACCGTGGACGAAGGATGCAAATTCAATCCGAACGCGAAATGAGTGGCTGCGTATTCATAATCTTACAAAATCATCATTGCCGAATGTAAGTAATGAATATCTCCTTGAAACATTGGGGGATTGGCTTGCACCGTATCTCTCAGGAATTACGCGGCGTGTGCACTTGCAGAAACTTGATATGAGTATGATTGTTCGTGCAATGTTTTCGTTTGAACAACTTCGGGAAGTTGAACGACTTGCGCCAACGCATCTCACCGTTCCGACCGGTTCACATATCCCGATAGATTATTCAGGCGAGCAACCAGTCCTTGCCGTTCGACTTCAGGAAATGTTTGGTGAGACAGAAACGCCAACAGTTGCAAACGGAAAAGTGAAAGTCCTGTTGCATCTTCTTTCTCCGGCGCATCGTCCGCTTGCGATTACACAGGACTTGCCGAGTTTCTGGAAGAACGCGTATCCAGATGTTCGGAAAGATATGCGTGGAAGGTATCCGAAACATTATTGGCCCGAAAATCCGAAAGAAGCAGAGCCGACGAGACGGACGAAGAGACGTTAGCGTAAGCGGTGTTGACTACGAAACAAGCTCGCGTTGATTCCGTAAGCGAAGAAAAATTCTTAGGTTCTCTGGGAGATTTTTCTTAATTTCACCGCCGTTTCATTACTTATTAACAAAGGTCAGTATGGTTTTTAACACATTTCATTTTCCAAAGGTTATTTTATTTTTCACTGCGCTGAGTTTTCTGGTATCTGTTTCGTTTGCACAGAAACCGATTGATACTCAAAATTTCGATATATCTGTTAAGCCAACAGACGATTTCTTTCTTTATGTGAACGGTACGTGGATGAAGAACAATCCGATACCACCCGACCAGAGTCGGTGGGGAAGTTTCAGTGAAGTGCAGGAACGGAATTTCAAAATCCTCCATGAAATATTAGACGAAGCCGCGGCAAACACCGGAGCGAAAAAGGGAAGTATCGTTCAGAAGGTCGGCGATTTTTATTTCAGCGGGATGGATACGTTGAGTATTCAAAAGCAAGGGGCATTTCCGTTGGCTGATGAGTTCAACCGAATTGCAAAAATAAAAAACTCAAGAGAGTTAATTGATTTGATTGCATATTTTCACACAGCATCAGCCGGAGTTCCTTTTGCATTTTACGCGATGCAGGATATGAAGAACAGTACAGCGATTATTGCAAACCTGTTTCAGAGCGGACTTGGATTACCGGACAGAGATTATTATTTGAAGGATGATGATAAGTCGAAAGAGTTACGCTCAAAGTATTTAGCGCATGTTGCGAAGATGTTCCAATTACTTGGCGACAATGCATCTACCGCTGAATCAAACGCGAAGATTGTGATGGATATGGAAACACGCCTCGCAAAAGCATCTCTGACAAGAGTTGAGTTGCGTGACCCGGAAAACAGTTACCACAGAATGACGTTAGATGAGATGAGTGAATTGACACCCATGTTCCCATGGCAACAATATTTCAGAGGCATTGGCTTACCAAATCCCGGCGATGTGAATGTCGGTCAGCCGGAATTCATTAAAGAAGTTGCAAACATGGTTATGGATGTGACGTTAGAGAGTTGGAAAACATATCTGCGTTGGCATCTTATCAATGCAACAGCAGATTATTTGAGTTCAGAATTTGTGAATGAACATTTCGATTTCTTTGGTCGTGCAATGACGGGGCAGAAAGAAATGAAAGTGCGATGGAAACGCGTTCTTCAAACCATTGACGGAAATATCGGAGAGGCGCTCGGACAACTGTATGTCGAAAAAGCATTCGGCGCGCAGGCGAAGAAGCGGGCGTTGGAAATGGTGAAAGATATTCAGGATGCATTTCGCGAGAAGGTGAAGAATCTAGATTGGATGAGTGACTTAACGAAGAAGGAAGCGCTGAGAAAATTAGATGCGTTTACTGTGAAAATTGGGTATCCCGATAAATGGCGTGATTATTCTTCACTTGATATTACACGAGGCGCGTACGTTATTAATGTTCTTCGTGCTTCTCAGTTTGAGTTCAAACGCAATCTGAGTCAGATTGGAAAACCGGTGGATAGAACCGAATGGGGAATGTCGCCGCCGACGGTGAACGCGTATTACAATCCGAGCATGAACGAGATTGTTTTTCCTGCCGGAATATTACAGCCGCCCTTTTTTGATGCGAATGCAGATGACGCTGTGAACTATGGCGGAATCGGCGCTGTCATTGGACATGAAATCACACACGGATTTGATGACCAAGGAAGAAAGTTCAATGCCGACGGAAACATGATTGACTGGTGGACGGACGGTGATAGTAAATTGTATGAAACAAAGGCGGCAGTCGTTGAACAACAATTCAACAATTACGTTGCGCTCGATACTCAACATGTGAACGGCGCATTAACGTTGGGAGAAAATATTGCCGACCTCGGCGGACTTTCCATCGCGTACGATGCGTTGCAACGTTCTTTCCGGAAGAACGGACGACCGGCAGATATTGATGGCTTTACTGCCGAACAACGATTCTTTATTTCGTTCGGTCAGATTTGGAGACAGAACATTCGTGATGAAGCGTTACGGCTTCGTTTGAACACCGACCCCCATTCTCCCGGTCGGTTCCGTTGCATCGGTCCGGTTTCAAACATGGAAGAATGGATGAAAGCATTCGATGCGAAAGAAGGGGACCCAATGGTGAGAAGAGAGAAGGCGAAAATCTGGTGAGAGAGATTTGAGAACGCACAAAGTGATTTTCAATCTACTAAGGGGCTGTCTCATAAGGCACAAATGATGGTAGGACAGACATTCTTGTCTGTCGAAAACTTGTCATATTCACAAACGTGACAGGCAGGAATGCCTGTTCTACCAACTTTTGAGACAGCCCCTTTTTTATTCTTCCATGAAAAATTTGTTCAGATTCTGTTTGATTATTCAGAAAAATGACCTATCTTCTGGCGAATTTATTTGGGGCAAATACTATACTCTACCATCTTGAGTAGCTCATGTTCTTTTTTAGTGTGTGAAGTATTCACGACTGTAAGTTCCTCTACGGATTTTACTAATGAGCGTTTTGCCGAACACCGAAAATTGTCTTTGCGAGGAGCGAAGCGACGAAGCAATCCCGCATTCCACTCTACTTTCAATAGTGAGATTGCTTCGCTGCGCTCGCAATGACCATTCGGCAACACGCTCCTAATGTATTGAATGTTTGTAGTTACAAGAATATCCAACAACGGGCATGAGAGTTATATGAAAAATAGTATTCAACATTTATTTCTACTCGGATTCCTTTTCTGTTTCTGTAGTATTTCACTGGGTCAGGAAAAGATTGAGACATATCATCTTAAAGATGGAACAACACTGCGTGGTAAGGTTATCAGTCAGAACGATACAACGGTTGTTGTTGCTACGGAGTACGGTGAAATGACGATTCGAAAATCGGAAATCCAAACAAGAGAGTTTGGCGCTACTACTGAAACACCCGTTACGAATCGCGAACGTCAGATGATTCAGTTGGTTGATGGTAGTATCATCAAGGGAATAATCATTATGGAGACAAGCGATTCCCTGACCATTCAAACCTACGATGAGAGACGTATCATCCCGAAAACGCGAGTTCAAAAAATCACCAACTATATACCTTCAGTCAGAGAACAAAGCGGTGAGTATGTTGAACCTACGTATGCACTCGTAGAAGATTCCTATACCCGTTGGACAATTTTTGTTGGAATGAGTTTCCCCACATCAGATTTTGGTTCTACCGATATTCATAATTCAGAAGCCGGATTAGCGAAGCAAGGATTTTCTGTGGGATTCTTTTATCACAATGTTCCGAATGAAGGAATAGAATTAACACTGAAAGAATACCTCAGTTATAATACAGTTGATGAAGCAAGTTATTCACGTGGTCTTCCTTCGGGCGTGAGTGTGGATGCAGGACCATGGTTTACATGGTGGACGATGGGTGGGTTCGGAGCGAATATCAGAATTCAAGAAGATAAGAGAATTAATTTCGGAGGATTATTAGGTGTTTTGCTTGGTGTCAGTCCGGAAATATCTGCAACGGACGGATATAATTCCGTAAAACTATCCAGCGCGGCGGGCGCTGATTTTGCATACGGAGGATATTTCGGTTTCAGCATCAATCGTTTTGTTCTCGAAGGAATATATTCTGCAAGTGAACCCGAATATGAAACAGATGTTTCCGGGGCAAAATTTAAGTTAAAACAAAAGACCACCTTGATTCAACTTACGGTGGGAGTTATAGTCAATTAATATGTTACATAAACAATAAGGAAAACATGATGAAGTACTCACCTATTCTTATCTGCAGTGTTTTTGTCTTGCTTATCGGATGTACACATTTTCAGGAAACGCTGACAAATACCGAGCAAGTGTACCCAGTAACAAACAAAGATGCAATCGAAATATTTTTAACTATAGAAAGTCCAACCCGTGCGTTTACAGAAGTTGGCTTTGTCACAGTTGAACATCAGGAAAATGTTCAAGCGGCAGTGACGTTTCTCAAAGAGAAAGCGGCGAAGCAAGGAGCGGATGCAATCATCAATTTTGAAGTTCATGTTTATCGCCGGCTTGCCGCGCTGATTTTATTCATCCCGATTTATGAAAATACCTATATTGCTTCCGGCGTTGCGGTAAAATATTCTCTGAACACTTCAAGCATAGGAAAAACGTTATGAAAAAAATATTGCTGGCTATTACGACGCTGAGTTTGCTGATTTCCTTTACCGGGTGTGGTCCGGGATACGGTACGTATCTTAAATCTGTTCAGGCATATCAACCTACCAATGCGAAGGATGTTCGTGTGTATGCAGTCTCCCAACCGGAAGGTGAGTATATAGTCATTGGTTACATTTCTGTGTATGATGCTCAGGCGCAGGATAAAGGAAACACACTCCGCGATCTATTGAAAGAACGTGCCGCTCAACTTGGAGCGAATGCAATAATTTCATTCAAATTAGTTTTGGAGCCACAAGCAGGCGGCGGCGCAGAAGGAATTGCGATTCGGTTTAAGTAACTGATGTTTCGCCTCGGTTTGATAAGCCGAATATACTGAATGGTTAAGAGGGTGTCCGAAAAGTCAGATTGGCATGTAGGTGCAGACTATACGTCCGCGTTCTTAGTTTGGAAACGCAACCATAAAGGTTGCGTCTACGACTTTTGGACATCCTCTTTGACTAATACAAATCTTCTTCTTTTCCCCCGCGTTTCAAATACTCTTCCAGATATATCGCCGCTTGTTCTTCATCTTGTAAACGGAGATATATCCGTGCAAGATTTGAGTAAGCGAGAAGTAAATCAGGATTTGAGGCGATTGCTTGTTTAAACAATTCAATCGCAGTTGTATAGTCGCCGTTCCGCCGATAGATAAGGGCTAAATTATGCAATGCACGGTCAAACCTCGGATTTGCATTGAGCGCCATCTTGTATGCTGTTTCTGCCAATCCGAATTCATCGAGCGATGAGTACGCAATACCTAAGACATAGAAGGATTTATCATCATCTTTCTTCAATGTAACAGCCCGTTGCAAATAAGGGAGAGCTTCCTGAAATTTACTCATCCTGCAATACAACTCTCCTATTTTAGACAGGAGTGGTTGAATATAATGTTCATCGGTCTGTTGTGAAAGTGCGTCGAGCAAATAAACAAGAGCTGTCTCATCATGTTCTTCCATGTAAAAGGTGAAGCCGATATCTTCCTTCGTGTATGCCTGAAATTGAGGGTCATCGGAAAACTTTTCTAATGCTTTGAAATAATACTCCCGTGCTTTCGCGTACTCTTTCAATTCAGTATAATACTCACCGATGTGGCGGAGAATAACTCCTTGTTCCCCTTCATCCTCTTCGAGCGAAAGTTGTATGAGGCAGTACGTTATTGCTTCGCGAAAATTCTTCATTGCGGCGAGTGTTATCGCGAGGAATGCCGCACTCTCCGATTCTCCCGGTGCAAGTTCGAATGCTCGTGTATGATACTTCAAAGCAAGGTCGTATTGTTTCTGACTCCAGTACAAATATCCAAGTTGCCTGTTCGCATTTGCATCCGTTGGATTCTCTTTTACTTTTTCAACAAAGCGAGGAATGTCTTTTGAATGCCAATTCGATTTCTTCTCTTCACAACGCCTGATACATTCGTCAATAGTAGGATATTCAGGAGTACGTTTCTTGATGTATTCGTAATGAGTGAGCGCGCCGTCTTCCCAATTCCGTAGTTCTTCCATCTGCGCCAATGCGAAGCGCGCATCGTTGTGAAACGGATTGCACTTGATTGCTTTCTCGTAGCAATTTCTTTTTTCATCGAACATTTTCTGTTCGGCAAAGGAATACGACTCTACTTGATACGTATTCCCGAGAAGATACCACAAATCGGCATCCTTCGGATTCTTTTCGAGTTGTTCTTTGATGAGTTCTTGTTCGTCCATGGTTGTTTACATTGATGTCAACGACTTTCCGTGCTGAGATATATTCTGTAATATCTCCCTTTATTATCTTTCCCAACTCCGTCACCTGATTCAAGGTTATGCGCGATGTTGTAAAAAATAATTTCTATGACTGTTCCGTCATCCCCGACGATAATACCTGTTCCAACAGGTCGTGCACGATACTCTTTTGAGAAGCCATACAAGTCAGCAAAATTCTTGCTTGTCGAATCGTTCAACATGCTTGTTGTCCCTTTCGAATATGATTCGTGACCGGGATAAGTTATTCCCCTATCGTACAGAACATACTCACCTCTGAACTGGCTCCCCTCCGTGTTTGATGATGAAATCGTTCCGTGTTCACGATTGGTTGCATGAAATATCACTTCGAGAGTGTTTCCACTTTCGAGGTCATACAACCGTAAAGGTTGAACAATATGTGGAAATGTGCAACCTCCCAGAGTAAAAGCTACCCATATGAAAATTGTTATGATTGATATTTGATTCATAGAAACTATCTTTCAGTTATTGAGTTCCCCTTCCTACGGTCTTAGTAGGAACAGTTGTACATTTCACTCTACGGAGTGGATGCAGAGTGCAGTAGCAATTATAACGTTGGAAAATAAACAAAATCTAACAGAAGACACAAAGTAAATTATTCTAAAAACTATTGTTAAATAATTCCGTAGGTCACGAACCATTTCGTGACCTAAAGAAAACTTGAGAAAATCAGGTCTGAAGTTCCCAAGAACAGGCGTGAAGTAGGGAAGATTAGGTCTGAAGTTCCCAAGAACAGGCGTGAAGTAGGGAAGATTAGGTCT
>JACREZ010000035.1 GCA_016212665.1 Ignavibacteriota bacterium | reverse complement strand
GTGGGGTAACTCCGCTCGTCCTACGGACTCGCTCCGTTACCCCACACGGTACTTGAACTTGATTCTCTGAACTTAAACTTGTATTATCTACTGACATTTCTAAAGTGCTCTACATACTGACATTTCTAAGGAGTTACTACAAGTGCTGACATGCGGGTTTGAACTGTGTGTCACGATAATCCTGTCAGCATTGTTCGGGTCAACGGCAAACCCGAGCGCATCGGTGCCTGAAGTCCACGTATGGCGTTGTGTTCCCCAGCCAAACCACCCGGTGGCGATACTATCATTCTGCTGAATGTTGCTTGTCCGAAGGAAAACATTGTTAAATGTGTTTCCTCCATCCGTAGATTTAAAAACAGAGTGGACATCTATCGGACCATAAACGGAAATCTTTGCCGTGCCCGCGAGATAGATCGTGTTCGTATCGTTCTTTGCCGTTGCGATGAAATACGGTTTGTCATTCACAGGATCGGGAAGCCCGCTCCGTATGGATGTCCAGTTCGCATCGCCTGATTTCATTCTGTAAATATTTTGAAACGAGGAAGTTGACTGGGCTGATACGGTCGGTGTAACAATGTTGGGGGAAAGTGTGGTGCAAAAGAATTTAGTAACTCCGGCTTGTTTCGTTCCTATGAACCACGCAATTTCTTCCTGTGCAGAATTTATTCCTTCAACAGGCATCTGAGAAAACGTATGCCCTGTATCCGACGAAACAAGAAGGGACTTATTTGTACAAACAGTAACATTCGCACCATCAAAGAACACGCCCGCTAAGTGCATCCCCTTGGTAACTGCATCGGTGTAGAAGGGCGAGCCGAATGTACTTCCGCCATCATGCGAGATATACAGTTTTGTTTTATCACTGATGATAAGAATATGATTGAATTCCGGATGGGCATACAGCTCATAACATTTGTAAGCCGATGACGCTCCTGCGGGGTTTGTAATTGCAAACCATGAATTGCCCGCATTGGTGCTTTTCACAGGAGCGTACCCACCGGTGATATTTTTCAACGTGTAAAGAACTTCCGGCACATTGGTGAAGCGAACAACGGTGTGATGAAATCCGGTGAGTTGCTGGAAGGGAATGGTTGTCCATGAGGCGCCAAAATCACTCGAATGAAACACATCGCTCATATCGCACGCAAGATATACTTCATTGCTGTCAAATGGGCTAATGCTTGGCGCCATCACCGCGCCGCCGCCGCCGATTCCGGTTGAAATCCATTGAGCAGAAAGTTGAGCACATAGAAAAAATGTACAAAGAACAAAAGTAATACGCATGATAAAACCTGATGATGTTTTGTTGAAATATGCTGAAACCAATGTACGGTTTACAGGCGGGCGGGCGTGGGAAATGTAATCAACAATAGTTGAACGTGTGCGGTGGATGAAGATACAATTGTATTCTCACTTGTCAAAATGAAAAGTGAGCATTCCCAGATGAACGTGATTACAATCAAAATAAAAAGCCCACCGTCCTGATTTCTCAAAACGATGGGCTTTTTGTTTTTGTGTTTTTCTGAGTACCGAATACTAAGTACTCATATACTTATCTGCTTATTTCACAAGCATCATCTTCTTCACTGAATTGAACGTCGTGACATCGCTGTCAATTTCTTTCGCTTCGAGTTTGTAGAAGTACACACCGCTTGCAAAGTTCGTTGCGTCGAACTCAATCGCCTGCATTCCTTCCGACATTTCTTGCTGTTCGAATAGAGTTGCAACTTCCTGTCCTAACACATTGAAGATTTTCAACGTGACGTACGAGGGTTGCACTAATTCGAATTCAATCGTTGTCATCGGGTTGAAGGGATTCGGATAGTTTTGTTCTAACCGGTATTGACTCGGCACACCGTTCTCAGCAATTGTCGGGGCAAATCGTGTCAACATTGTTACGCGTGACGGGTCACGCTTCAGATAATTCACCTTGTACAATGATTTGTATCCCTTGACAACCAACGGACTTGTAGAAACCGTATCCGAGATAAACGTATATCCCACGCCAAACGGTCTCCAGAATTCTCTATTGATTCTCGTGACAATAGTATCGAGTATGATTAAGTACGACAACGGATATTTTACTTGGTCTCTCAATCCTAAGGTTAACGCAGAATCGGAGAGCGCGATAAGTTCACGAATTGTTTTCCCGTTGAAGATTGTATCGGCGCCGGATTCTTTGTCGAACACCAAATCACCAAGACCACGCGGTGTGATTCCAAGGTCGCTCGCGGCAACGTTGGTTTTCAATCCTGTGAGTTCTACCGTGAAATGGTTCCCGGAATTTCCAAAGAATGTTGGCGCAGTCTTCTCACCGGCAATAAGTATGTAATTTGTTAGCGGTTGTTGTTTGCTTGGTTTCCAAAGTCTGAGATTGTAAATATATTTTGCAACTGAGGCTTGATGGTACCCAACAAAACTTCCTTTACGGTATTTATAATACGCGTAATGGAACCAACCGTAGAAGTTTGCACTGTCATATCGCTGGATTCCGATGCGGAGATATCCGCTGTCCGATGGAGTTTCTAAGCCGAAACCAAGATTCAAATAAACGCTGTCACGCACGTTTCCTGCGTTCGGTTTCTTAATGAATCTGCTTCTTCCTTTTGCAGCAGCAGATTTACCATAATCGCCAACTGAGAACGTACGGAATTTGATGGTATCGGGTTGATAGAAATTCCCGAACGCAAATCCGTTCGTATCCAGATTGCTGAACATCTGCACCGTGTAGTTTGCTCCGTTTGCAGGGGTGGTTTGACGCCATTCGCTGCGCGGAAGTTCTTTGATTGTATAAACACCAGCCGGTACCGGGTCGAAGAGGAACGCGCCATTTGCATCCGTCATGACTGTTTCCGGTGCTGTATGGGTTCCAATCAGAACGACTTTCAAACTATCCATCAAGTCGTCTCTATAGGAATCTTGAACGCCGTTGCTGTCATGGTCGAAGAATTTATATCCGGAAATTGAACCGAACTCGAAGTTACCGATATTGCCTGTGAAGTTACTTCCGCTTACAACGTTGAACGTGTAGCAGGGAGTTGCAGGCAATGTTTGATACCAATCGGGTTGCAGTACTTCGCATACTTCATACGTTCCAACAGTCAGGCTGTCGAAACCGAAGTTTCCGGCTTCGTCAGTCGTATCCGATTCGATGATGTTTCCATTTTTCTTAAGATTGATGACCCAGTTTGCAAGAAGCGGGTCGTCTTCTTCTTTCACAGAATCACCATCCATGTCTTCAAACTTCAGACCGCTGATGTATCCAAGATTGAAGTTGCCAAAATGTTTTCCTGTCAGTGTTGTTCCTGATGTCAGGACAAATTGATATGCACGGGGTCCTGCATTAGCATCCGCCACAGGAGCGACAATGCCTGTCCCCTCTTTCGGATATGTTTGTATCCAGTTTGTCTGCAAACTTTCCTGAACAACATACGTTCCGGGAGATAAATCAGTGAACGAATAGTTACCGCTTCCTGAGGTAATCTTGCGGGAGAGCAATTGGTTGTTCGAGTACAATTTTATCACCCAGTTGTTTAAACCTTGGTCACTGGTTACTGCACTGTCACCTTGCAAGTCATTGAACTTCTGCCCGGAGATGGTGCTTAACTGGTAGTTACCAAAAGTTTTATCTGTTGCATTTGTACCTGATTGAACAGTGATCGAATATGTTCCTGCAACGGGATAGGTTTGTCTCCAACTCGTCTGCAAAACTTCGCTGATTGTCCATAACCCGGCTTCAGTATTGGTGAAACTGAGTGAGTAATTTCCGTTTGCATCCGTCGTTGCGTTCTTGGTTGATGCGCCTTTCGTTGCACGAATCGTCCAACCTGATAGTCCGACATCTCCGGCATCTTTTGTACCATCGCCATCGAAGTCGTTGAACTTCATTCCGGTAATGTATGCGGTTTTGAAGTTACCGAAGTTAATGTTCGATACATTTACACCGCTTGAACCGACAATGTTTGAAGGATTCGTCGTGGTTTGTATCCAACCGTTTTGAAGAACTTCTCGAACGGTATAGGTTCCGGGACCCATGTTTGCAAATGAATAGTTACCGGAAGCATCTGTTGTAGTTGAGCTAGTTGCTGTCCCGGTAAGATTTATCGTCCAACCGCTGAGTCCGGGTTCTCCGTTATCTTTCACACCATCACCATCGGTGTCATCGAACTTTGTCCCACTGATGGTGAACTTCCGGAAGTTCCCGAAGTTTATATCAGAGACATTTGTTCCGCTTGACGAGGTAATGGAAGAAGGGTTTGTTGTTGTTTGGAGCCAGCCATCTTGCACCGTTTCCGTTACCGTGTATGTTCCCGGTCCGAGAGCGGTGAATGAGTACGCTCCGTTTGCATCGGTTGTTGCTGATGCCGTTGCACTTCCTGCAAGATTGATTGTCCATCCTGCAAGTCCTTCGTCGTTTTCATCTTTCACTCCATCGCCATTGTGGTCGTTGAACTTCATACCGCTGATGCTGATTAACCTGAAGTTTCCGAAATCAACACCGGAGATATTTTCTCCGCTTGTTACTACAAAATTATCCGGATTTGTTGTCGTTTGTAGCCATCCGTCTTGTAGCGCTTCGCGAACTATATATGTTCCGGGTTGGAGATTGGTGAACTGATAATTACCATTCACATCGGTGGTTGCACTCGCAGTTGCAGTTCCACTAAGATTCATTGTCCAATCTGAAATGCCAGGTTCATTTCCATCTTTCACACCATCTCCATCAAGGTCGTTATATTTCTGACCGCTGATAGTTATGAGTCGGAAATTACCGAAATCAATACCGGTAACATGGTCATCGGGATTGACTGTCAAAGGAGATGGCGAGAGCGTTGTCTGCATCCAACCTGATTGCACAACTTCACTTATTGTATAGGTTCCGGGTAACAGGTTATTGAATGCATAATTTCCGTCAACATCAGTCAATGTTGTTTCGGGCACGACACCGCCAGCTAAGATAATTTGCCAGCCACTTAATCCAACATCACCGGCATCCTTCGTTCCATTACCGTTCAGGTCATTGAATTTCATTCCGATGATTGAAATAGTAGAAAGTGTTGTCATCCCTTCGTTATTATAGAATGGATAGTAGTCAACAAAACTTGTAACAGAATTTCCCTGTCCATTCGGATTGTTGTAATTAGGAATTCCGGGAAGTGTCTTCGTATCAAGCGGACCGGTAGTGTGACCCCACCAGTTGCTTGTTGCATTGAGTATACCGGTCCCCTCATTTTTAATTCCGAACAGAGCGTTTGCAAAGATTTTATTAGTGTTTACTGTGATTTCTCCTGCTGACGTACCAGTCAGTACGTGCAATCCTACACCTGTACTATTCTTTATCTCGTTTCCGGTGACTGTGATTGCACTATGTGTGGCTGTTCCCGTTCCACTCTTTAGATAATCATGGAATTGAATACCTTCCAAGTTGCCGTCAAGAGTATTGTTTGAAATAGCCAACGTGCTGATTGTTGCCGGACCATTCGATCTGCTTTCAGCAACTGCCAGTACAGCCGCACGCACATTGGTCGCTCCTGAAATACTGTTACCGCTTACTGTGACTCCGGAGAGCGTAGCATTACTTGTTGACGAATAAGTGCGGGACAGGAGATTGATAACAGCACGTGAGCCTGTCGGAAAATTACCCGTGACTGTATTGTTGCTCACTTCCACGTTTGTTCCTGCCGTGACAGGTTTTGTTCGTGAACGTGCTGCAATTTCAATTCCAACACCGGCATCGCCCGGGTCATCAAATAGACTTATTGGCGCTTCAATGGCGTTATTGTTAACCTGTGAATTGATGACATTTGTCAGTTCAATACCGGCGTATGTGAAGTTTGCTATCTTGTTATACATTATCACCCAACCGCTTTGCACTATCATGGATGTTGTATTATTATTTTCACTGCCGACAAGAATTCCATTGTAAGCCAGATGGTGAATATAATTATTTTGTATTGTAACGTTATTCGCGCCTGATGTATTCGTGCTCATGCAATATGAAGAAATTGCGTTGCCATCTCCGTTTGAGCCAGAACCGGCATAATTTCTAATCTCAAATCCATCAATGATGACATTAGAAATTCCATTGGCAATCTTAATAGCATCATATTGAGAGCCAGTTACTCCGGTACCATCAAGAATAGATTCTCCGGTGCTTGTGTTGCGTGTACGCGCGTCCACACCGGCTTTAGCGCCATTTAATGTCAGGCTCTTATTAAGGTTTAATTTCTCAGAATATGTTCCTGTTGCGACATTAATAATATCAACAGCATTTGCTCCATTCACAGCCGCCTGAATTTTCATCCCCGGTTCAACATACAACTCGCCATCAACTAAGTTTCTGATATACGCCGCTGTTTGAATGAGATGGTCAGGAGCGGGAGTTCCGGTTGCCGCGGTACCTGCTTGTGAAAGTGTTTTGTAGAATCGAACACGCGGCTTTGCATCGTCCTGTGTTCCGAGCAACGCAAATTCAAAATCAGCCTGTTGGAGTTGAATGTTGTATGATCCATCGTAACCGTATGTCGGCGGATTCCCTGCCGGGTCTTCTTCTGTGTACAATCCGCCGTTGCGTTGATTGTTTTCACCAAACGAATTAGTTCCTGTAAAAACAATATTGTCAGTAACGAACGCCGGGTCAGTTTGAACACGCATGCCGCCCCACGTATTGTTGCTCGTGGAGATGTTGGTGAGTGTTGCGCCATTCACGTTCCGAACGACGAATCCCGTTCCACCGTTGTTGTACGCGTTCACATCAGTAACGCTCACGTTCGAGCCGGTGTGGAACTCAAGTCCTGCGCGATAGAAATCGTGAATGACAACATCTTCCACCGTAGCGCCGTTGAAGTTGCCGGAGAACTTGATTGCATATCGAGGGTTGGATGAGTTTGTTTGTCCAGCGCCGACATGCGTGAATCCTTTCAGCGTTACACCGGAAACCGGAACCCAAATAGCCGTTAATGGACTTCCATAACCACCTAATCCACCTGAGTTGATAACGACCTGAGATGGGTCCGCAATGTTTCCGATGAGAGTGAGGTTTGCCTTGTTGATATTCAATACTTCACTGTATGTTCCGTTTGCAACGTTTACCGTACTTCCGGAAACAAGATTGATTCCCTCTTGAATTCTTGTCGTTGTTCCTGTTTGCGGACTAGCCGCGCCTACATTCAACACAGAAAAATCGCCCTGGAATCCAATTGCACCGTCTGTATCTGTTGCTGTGTTGAGCCATGGTGTGTAATCAACGGTGGGGGTAACTTTAGTCGCTACCGTGGCAGGATCATTACTACCCCACCAATTGCCATAAGTATTGATAACAGTAGTAAGTGCTGCATCTGCTTTCAATCCATAGGGTGTGCCAAGAATGCTATTATCATGGCAGGTAACAGTTCCATTTAACCCAGAAATTTGAATTCCACTGCTACTCGGAACATTTATAAAGTTATTATGTATATATGCAGTTACACCTCCGGCAGGATCACTATTTCCGCCCGAGCTTACATTTCTCAGATTGATTGCTCCATAATTATTAACAATACTGCTGACGGAAAAATTAAAGTTGTTCTTCTCAATTTCAACATTGGTATATTTCCCCACTCCTGAACCACTGAATCCTCCTGAAAAAATAATACCGGTAGATCTGAAGTTGGTAAAGGTATTACCAGTTACCTTTTGAAGTGAGGTGATAGTAGTCCCTCCATAAGTGATGGCTTCAATAGCCCTTCCTCCAACATCTCCTGATAATGGTTCATAATAAGGCGTATAGAGGTTATCAAAGGTATTATTCTCTATTGTTGTTGTCCCAGTTACTTTTTCAACTAATATTGCATGGTACATTTCACTAAAATAACTCTCTTTAATAATAATATCACCAGAACCGGCATATGCCCAAATGCCATAATCCTCTCCGGCAGGAAGTCCGGAACCGTGACCAACTATTTTACAATTTTCGATTGTTTTTGAATAACTACCTTTTGTTAGGATGTAATAATTTCCACCACCACTGGGTGCGCCTCCATTAATCATTTTAAACCCTTTGAAAACAATGTTTCCTGTTGGATTATACATTCTTACTTGTCCGGGAGATGGTAAAGTAGTTTTGTTCTCACCATCAATCACAACATTATCCGGGTTGGTGACATCTCCAAGTAGAGTAATACCCTTAGAAATGTTTACCTGTTCTTTATATGTTCCTGCCGCAACTTGAATGACATCGTCTGACGAAGCATCGTTCACACCACCTTGAATTGTCGGATAATAAACGTCCTTCGTAATGTTGTGGACTGGGGCGGGATATGCTACACTGATTCCCCACAACGCTTCCGCAGTCACTTCATTGTTCTCACCGGATGTTGGATAATTTTCCCAGCCGCCTGTACCTAATTGCACACCCATCATATAATCTGCCGCGCCTTGAATATTTGTCAGGTACGTTGCACGATTGATTTCATTGAGTGCAAGGATTGAATAACCGGTTTCTTGTATTGTCTCGTTCCCGTCGTTGGGGATAACATAATTAGAATTCCATGCGAAACCGCCTCCTGAAATTTGGTATCCTGCAAGAACTGCCGCAAGGTCTGTAAGATTACTTGCCGCCGCATGTTCACCGGTTGTCGGGTCAAATTCTTCATTCACGAATGCGAGTCCGTACAACGCACCGGCGAGTCCGATGACATCGTAATAGGCATCGCCATCGAGTTCATCAATCTCTCCTTTGGTGCCTGCAATCCATTCGGCAGTACTTTCATCACACATTGCCGCTCCGACGAGCCCCATGCCGATATCCCATGCCGCCATGTTTCCGATTCCCTGACTTGCCCTGCTTGTTCGGATAAGATTCACATACGATGCAGTAGAATAGAGTGTCCCTGCGCCGTTTCGATTATATGTGCCTGCGGCAAGTTGGTCATAAAAATTCGTTTTCACATGAGAACGGTATGTTGTGCCGCCGAAGATTTTATCCAACTGCGCGGCGAGGTATCCATCCGACGGAGAAAAATTATTTGTCTTTGTCAGAAGGTAGGCTCCGGCATTTGTAAGAGCGGTACGTTGGGTACTGACTCCGGTTTGTTGATACGCCTGAGCAAGTCCCATTGCAATCGGACCGAGAATATTCCCGTACGTCGGAGGCGCGTTCAGGGGCCAACCCCAACCTCCATCAGTGTATTGCTTCTCAACTAAACGGTTGCCACCCGCGAGTGAAGAACTGGCAGAAGACATGATAGATGTTTTTGGTTGAATTGAGTTGCTCAATACATCGGATGATGTTTGCACCATCGTTGTAAATACATCATCCGAATGTGGGTAGGCAGCAGTTGGTTTGGTAAGCAAAGTTGAAGCCTTTTGTGCCAAACCAATTGTTGTCATTAAAATTGCAATCAGGAAGAAAGCAATGTAGTGAGTGTGATTTCGTTTCATAAATTTTCCTTTTAAGTATGTTTTTTTATAAAGTGAATTTTACAACGTATATTCCATTAGGAATTGAGTTTCTAAAAATAAAAAAGCCCTCAAAGGAAAATCTTCCTTCAATAAATCTCTGGCAGGAGAATAAAATGATGGTTGAGCCGGTGGGGGCTTTAATATTTTGTTACTCAGGAGGAGAACGTAATGTTCGTTTGTCCGAAGTGAACAACGTATAACTTGATTTCAAGTTTAGAAACATGTAATGGATTTTTCTTCTGTAAAACTGTGTTCAGCAATCATACGTTTATGATAGGAAATAAAATTTCTTATCATGACAAACTGTAATGATGCACTCCGTTACATTTGTTGTAACGGTAACTCTGTATTAGTTTAATTGAAGAACGTAAGAATGGCTGGTACCCGACCTATGATGGTGTCGGGCATTCTGTTTTGTGTTTGAATACTTTCGTAAACATCGCCTTGTGATTATAAGAGACACCCATCGCAAAGCGTGGGTAATATATAGAATATTTATTTTCGTGTCAAGAGATTTATCAGATATTTTTTATTAATTTTGTGAGTGTGATATGCAGACAGTACTTCGTGTATATCTAACGATGTTCTCCGATGAGAACATGATATTGGTTGAAAACAGAAGGAAATAGAAAATAAGGTTTCAAGGTCTGAATAAGAGTTCAAGAAAAAACGGGCTAATCTCTTAGCCCGTTTTTTCTGTTGTCAAAAATTCTTGACGATGATAAGCATAATTGTCCTTATCGCATCAGCAGCATCTTCTTTATGCTTGTGAACTTTTGTGAAATTCCGTTTTCATGATGTTGCTCGGCTTCCAGTTTATAGTAGTACACACCTGAAGTAAAGTTCGAAGCATCGAATTCAATTTCATGAATGCCGCTTTCCATCTCTTCACTGTTGAGTAGTGTTGCAACTTCTCTTCCCAAAATATCATACACTTTCAACGTAACCGAACTATTAACTGATAACGAATAACTGATAACGGTAATCGGATTGAACGGATTTGGATAATTCTGTTCCAAACTGAATGATAACGGTTCATTCAAGTTTCTGAATGATTGTTCAAACATCGCTACTACGCCGATTTGTGAAGTATCCCGCTTGAGATATTTCACACGGAAAAGAGAGGTTTTCCCTTTGAATTTCAAAGGATTGGTGGAAGTCGTTTCCACTCGAGAAGTTGTGAACGCACCATTGACCGTGGACATAACACTGTCCATAATATTGAAGTACCACTTGGGATAGCGATACACCGTATCACCCTCGCCACGTACTAATCTTCCCATCGTGAGCATGCTATCCATCATGCGGCTTATTTGTCTGAGTGTTTTTCCTTCTACAATACTATCGCCGGCAAAACTTCCGCACGAGTACACCAACTCACCGAAGCCCGCCGGAGTTACACCGATATCACTTGCGGCAATATTTGTTTTCAGTGCAACATGTTGGACGGTTCCATACGTGATAATATTGCCGAGTTCGGGCTCAGCCCATTTTTCGCCGACATATTTAACCGGGAAATAATCAGTCGGTTTCTTTCGTACAATCTGTTTCTGTTTATTCCTCACGTTCTTCAGTGCATCAGTATTGAACAACCAGTGACGAACAGCCGCCCGGTTGTACAATCCTGTCCGGCTGAACGTGTGTGAATACCAACCGTAATAGAGCGCGCTATCGGGGCGCGGAATTCCGACGGTGAGATATCCGAAATACGTTGGTCGCGTGTCATCGGTGAAAGCGAGTTTCGCGAATACCGAGTCTTTTGCATTTCCGCCGTTCGGTTTTCTGATGAACCCGCTTCGTTGTCGCGCTATCGGAGCCTTGTTGTATTCAAGCACAGTGAATGTTCTGAACTTCACTGTATCCGGTTGATAGAAACTTCCGAACTGCAAGTTCGAAGTATCTAATCCGCTGTGCATCGGAATCGTGTATGGATTTCCGCCCGATGGTTTCGTCTGCCGCCATAAACCACTGCTGAGAACTTTGACGCTGTAAGTTCCTGCTCCAACCGGATCAAACGAATACAATCCATTAACATCCGTGACAGTTGTTTCCGGTTGTGTCGTTGCACTTTCGAGAATAACAGGAACGCCGTCAATCACCACTTCACAGACAGTGTCGAAGGTGGTACTGCTGTCTCTGTCCCAGAAAACATTTCCTCTGATTGAACCAAATTGGAAGTTGCCGAAATTCTTTTCTGTGAGTATGCTTCCGCTTTGAATTGTTAGAGTAAACGAAACAGTCGCCGGCGTTGTTTGATACCAATCATCTTGCATCACTTGCGTGACTGAATATTCTCCCGCTGTCAGTTCCCCGAATCCATACGAACCATCTTGCTGTGAAACAGTACTACCAACGTGTGAACTATTTTTTGTCAACGTGATTGTCCAGCCGGGAAGGTTTCCTTCATTCCCATCCTGCGTTCCGTCGCCATCATAATCATGGAACACTTCTCCGCTGATACTTCCCAGTTTGAAGTTGGCAAATTCTTTTCCTATAACATTTTCACCGGATGCGACTGTGATGAAATATGCCTGTGGAGCGGCATTGGAATCGGCAACAGGAGCGACAGCATTTTCAGGTTGAGGAACTGTCTGAATCCATCCGACTTGCAAACTTTCCTGTACGATGTAGGAGCCGGGTAACAAGCCATCAAACATAAATTCACCATTCACGTCTGTCACTGCACGGTTGACAAATTCATTATTCTTGAAAAGTTTGATGACCCAGCCGGAAAGTGTTGCGTCATCTGTCGTCAAACTGTCGCCGGTTAAATCTTCAAACTTCTGACCGGAGATTGATGCAGGGCGATAGTTTCCGAAATTTACATTTGTCGTATCAACCGCAGAGACAGCAAGAACTGTATGAGTTCCATTTGGTGGAGATGATTGTGACCAACCGCTTTGCATGACTTCACTTAATGTCCATGTTCCGGTTTCTGTTGTTGAGAAGATGAACGAGTATGAGCCATCGGATGCGGTCGTTGTAGATTTTGATTGAACACCGTTCACCGCATTGATTGTCCAACCCTCAAGTCCGGTTTCTCCGTTATCGAACACTCCGTTGCCATTTGCATCCTCAAACTTGAAGCCGGAGATTTTCGGCGCTTTAAAGTTTCCGAAATTCACTCCGGTAATTATCTGACCTAATTGTATTGCAATCGGTGCGGGAGAAGTTGTTGTCTGCTGCCAGCCGGATTGATTCACTTCCGTGACTGTGTAGGTTCCGGGAAGTTCGAGATAGAAGGTGAATTGTCCGTTGACGTTTGTTTGAATTGTTTGAGTTGCGGGTCCGTTGATAGCGATTGACCAGTTTGAAATTCCCGGTTCGTTCTGGTCTTTCGTTCCATCTCCATCGAGGTCATTGAATTTCATTCCGCTGATGGATGCGCCAATGACAGTCAACGTTTGCGCGTTCGACAATCCACCGCCGGGCGTTGGATTAAATACGGTAATCAGATATTCGCCAATCGCTGTGACATCGGAATTTAAAATGGTTGCCTGTACTTCAGTCGCGCTGATGTATGTCGTCGCACGGTCGCTTCCGTTAAATCGTACAACCGACGAGGGAATGAAATTCCCACCGAACACGGTGAGTGTGAACGACGGATTTCCGATTGTTTGGAGCGAAGGATTGATGTTTGTGGTAAAGGGAAGAGGATTCACCACCGATTGTGTCAGCACCGCCGATGTGCTTCCGTTGAAGTTTTGGTCGCCGGAATAGACTGCCGTAATTGCATGGTCTGCCGCGCTCAGCGTTGATGTGGAAACAGATGCCGTTCCGCTTAACAAGATTGCTGTACCCAGTGAAGTCACTCCGTCAAAAAATTCCACCGTTCCGGTTGTATTGATTGGAGTGACGGTCGCTGTAAACATCACCGATTGACCAAAGATAGAAGGGTTCAAGGAAGAAACCACCGATGATGAAGATGATGCTTTGTTCACATGCAATGTTCCGCTCGCTGAACTCGCGTCGAAGTTACCTTGTGCTGAATAGGTGGCTGACAAACTATGGTCTCCGCCGGTCGGATTGTTCACCGTAAATGTCGCCGTGCCTTTTAATAACTGTTCCGTCTGAGCCGCACCGCCATCAACACTTAATGAAATTGTACCTGAAGGAATTCCAGCCGCGGAGGAAACAGTGAGCGTAACAGTTCCGTTCTGACCGAAGGTAATCGTCGGCGCGTCAATGGAAATTGAAGTCGGAGCCGGATTCACATGAAGATTTCCCGATGCAGAACTTGCATCGAAATTTCCTTGTGCAGAATATGATGCGCTCAATGAATGGTCGCCTGCGTTTGGTGAAGTGATGGTAAAGACGGAAGAGCCGTTCGTCAGTGCTTGAGTCGTCGCCGCTCCGCCATCAACACTCAATGAAACATTTCCCGTTACCGTTCCTGCTGTCGAACTTACCGACACGGTTACCGTTCCGTTCGCGTTGTAGGTAATCGTCGAAGCGGAAATCGAAGTTGAAGTTGCCGCTTGATTGACATGCAAGGTTCCTGTTCCGGCGCCTGCATCAAAATTACCTTGTGCAGCAAATGTAACGCTCAGACTATGGTCGCCTGCGCTTGGGCTTGCAAGAGTAAATGTCGTTGAGCCGTTCGAGAGAGTTTGTGTTGTTGCCGCGCCGCCATCAACACTTAAGGAAACATCACCAAGGACAGTTCCTGAAGCTGACGTCATTGTCACAGTTACACTTCCATTAGCATTATAGGTGATTGTCGGTGCGTTGATGGATACGGTTGTTGGAGCCCGATTGACATGCAATGTTCCGCTTGCACTGCTTGCGTCATAATTTCCCTGAGCTGAAAATGTTGTGCTCAAACTGTGGTCGCCCGCGCTTGGGCTTGTGAGAGTGAATGTTGTCGAGCCGTTCACTAACGATTGAGTCATTGCACTTCCGCCATCAACACTCAGCGAAACATTTCCTGTCGGAGTACCGACGCCGGAACTTACCGTTACTGTCACGATTCCGTTCGCGTTGTATGTTATCGTTGGAGCGGAGATGGAAGTTGTGGTCGGCGCCTGATTCACGGTTTGAGTAATGTTCGATGAAACGCTCGGTTCATAATTCACATCGCCGCCGTACTGCGCTCGTACTGCGTGTGAACCGGCAGTGAGTAAAGATGTCGAGAGAGAAGCACTTCCGGCTGTTATCGAACCGGTTCCGATGGAAACATTGTCAACAAAAAATTCCATTGAGCCGGTCGCCGTTGAGGGTGAAACGGTTGCGGTAAACGTTACCGATTGCCCGTACACCGACGGATTCAGATTTGATGAAACAGAAGAAGTACTACTTGCGCGGTTAACCGTTTGTGTCAGAGCGGGCGAAGTTGACGCGTTAAAATTGACATCACTACTGTAGACGGCGGTGATTGAATGACTACTTGTTGAAAGAGTGGAGGTTGAGAGCGATGCACTTCCACCGGAAAGAGTTGATGTTCCCAATGAAGTCACTCCATCGAAGAACTCGACGCTTCCCGTCGGCGTTCCGGCTCCGGGCGAAGTTGCCGTCACCGTTGCCGTGAATGTTACCGACTGTCCGAAGACCGATGGATTTTGATTTGATACGAGCGACGTTGCCGTGTTTGCTTTACTCACTGTTTGATTCAAAGCAGAAGAAGTACTTGTATTGAAATTTCCATCGCCGTTGAACACGACTGTGATTGAATGACTTCCGGTTGAGAGCGAAGAAGTTGAAACCGAAGCGCTTCCGCTTGAAAGCGTTACGGTTCCTAACGAAGTCGCTCCGTCAAAAAATTCCACACTGCCGGATGGGGTTCCTGCGCCGGGTGAAGACGCACTTATTGTTGCGGTGAACGTCACCGATTGCCCGAATACGGAAGGATTTACACTTGATTGTACAGACGTGGAACTGTTTGCTTTGTTCACTGTTTGAATCAACGAAGAAGAACTGCTCGTATTGAAATTCCCATCGCTGTTGTACACAACTGTAATTGAATGACTTCCGGTTGAGAGCGAAGAAGTTGAAACCGAACCTGTTCCACCCGAAAGAGTTGCAGTTCCTAACGATGTCGCTCCGTCAAAGAATTCCACACTGCCGGTTGGCGTTCCCGCACCGGGTGAAGACGCCGTCACGGTTGCAGTGAACGTCACCGATTGTCCGAACACGGAAGGATTCACGTTTGATTGAACGGAAGTTGTTGTGTTTGCTTTGTTGACGGTGTGAACATGAATTGCAGAAGTGCTTGTATCAAAATCCGAATCACCGCCGTACCGCGCTTTCAATGAATGATTCCCAACACTGATCGAAGAAATATTCAGCGTCGCTACTCCACTGTTGAGCGTTGCTGTTCCGAGTGAAGTTGTGCCTTCAAAAAACTCCACTGTTCCGCTTGCGTTACCCGGAGAGAGCGTTGCGGTAAGTGAGACTGATTGACCAAATACAGACGGATTCGGTGCGGATGAAAGCGTTGTGCTTGATGCCGCTCGAATCACTACATGTGTGTGAGTTGCAGAAGTACTGCTGTTAAATTGTGCATCGCCGCTATAGACAGCCGTGATGGAGTTGTTCCCTCCCGGCAATGAACTTGTTGAAATCGAAGCAGAACCATTGCTGAGGTTTGCCGTTCCGAGTGAAGTCGTTCCGTTAAAAAATTCCACCGTCCCTGTTGCTTCGCTCGGTGAAACCGTTGCAGTAATGGTAACGGATTGAAATCGCTGAGATGGATTCGGAGATGTGGTTACGGTCGTTGTCGCAAATCGTGCATTACCGAAATTGATTCCGGTAATTTGCTGTCCGGCTGTCGGAGTGATGTCTGACGGATTCGTTGTCGTCTGTACCCATCCCGATTGCTGAACTTCGCGAACACGATATGTTACACCGGGAGTTACTTCAGCGAACGAATAGTTACCGCTTCCATCTGTTGTTGTTGATGCTACTATACCGCCGGAAGTATTTTGCAGTTGAATTGTCCAGCCGGATAGTCCCGGTTCACCGTCATCTTTCGCTCCGTTGTTATTCGCGTCTTTAAATTTCTGCCCGCTGATGGACGCGCTCCGTGCGTTCACAAACTTCAGAGTGAGCGAATCACCAAAGCCGCCAACAAATGAAAAACTATTGCTTGTTGATGTGTAGGTAACGTTCCCGCGAACGTCACTTGTTTCAAGGACGCCGAGATGACTCCATCCCGAACTGTCCGCTTCCGTTACGATGTAATTCCCTCTTCGTAATGTATCGAATGTTCCAAGCGAACTCCCCGACGCAACCGATGCAACTAAGTTTGATGGCGCAATGGAGTTTCGATAAATACTGAGATTCCAGTTTTTCGAACTTTGGTCGTTCGTCGTTCCAATCAATCCGTCAGTATCCTGATTTTTTTGAAGCGTCAACGTTACACACGTGTTCAAACTGAATGCAAGAGGTCCGGCAAAATCCGCCAGCCCGGAAGCGAACGATGGAGATGTTCTTGAGTGAACAATTGCTTGACCGATGTTGGAACATGTCATCGTATCAACATCGAGCCCTAACTTTGTCATGTTCAATCCAACTTCTACAAATGCGAGCGGGTCCAACGTTGTTGTCGAGTCTGCGCCGGCGCCCTGAAACGTTCCCCATGGACCCGATTGAACGGAAGAATTGTTTTGTTCAGCAATGATTGAACCGGCAGGCGGATTAATGAGCGCCCAGCCGAAAGGTGCAATTCCACTACCTTGGTCAAACGTCACTCCGGATGGAGGATTCTTCGTCCACATATAGACAAAGGTCGTAACACTGCTTCCGCCATATTCTGTTACAACAAGTAAATCGCCCGGTTTGGAAATTGTACCGCCACCATTTACAACGGGAGTTGTAACAACGCCCGCCGTTCTTCCGGAATCCGGACCGAGGGCAGTAATTGTTCCGTTGCCGTTTATGGTCATTCCTGCTTTTAAAAATTCAAAGTCAACTGTTGTAGCGCCGTTCGTTGTTACGCGTTCTGCCGCGATGAAATACCAGAGACTATCTTGTGCATCTCTTCGAGCATGAGCATACGCGTTCACGATATCGGTTTTGCCACTGACGTTTGCTACGCCGAGCGTCCACGCATTCGGATTATCCCCGGTTTTTGAAGTACTCGTAAATGCAGAATTTTCACCACGACCCACCGCTCGGTCTTTGATATGAGCCGTGTTCGGAAAATTCGTGAAGTCAGGAGTTCCGCTGTTGAGAATGACTCCCTTCCCTGAAGCGCCTTGCGCCCAATCATCCATGCCGGAAGAATCTATTCCGGATAACTGCGCCGAACGAATTCCGAAATTTGCTCGAACGGCAGGATAAAAATTTGTTTGAGAAAAAGAAATTGAACCAAAAGCCAGTAAGAGAACAACAAATATACTGACCCGGTACGAATGGAGTATTCGTAAAAACATGACTGCACCTGTTTTTATATTAGCTAAAAGGAAATTTCGTCAGAAGAAAAAAACGGACGAAAGGATGACGGGATGAAGATAGAGATTATTACAGTAAATAAAAAGCGTCTATATCATAGATGTTGAAAAATATTAGAGTTACAATGGGCAGGTTTCCACCCCAAAATATGTGGAAAACAGAGGAATGTACTGAAATGTATTTTCAGAATAGGACTGTATCATTCCGGGCAAAACTGATTCGCATAAACGAAGACAAAAAAAAGAG